>JAMOBJ010000013.1 GCA_039908095.1 Nitrospirae bacterium YQR-1 | reverse complement strand
TTTCTTTAGTGTCAAGTCATAGTGTTGGTGCATTTTGCCTCTTTATATTATTGATTATACTTAGGCTAACATAAAAGCCGGGATTATTTCTATCAGAGTAAAGACTAATTCCAGGTTGCATTCATTTGTCTAACTTTGTTGGCTTTGTCACAAGCTCCTAAACTTCTCCCCTAAAAAGGGGAATCCCCTGTGAGGGGAGGCGTCGCTTGTTCCCAGCCGCCTGCGTTATACTTTTGAATTAGAATTGGAATTACAAATGGATTTGACACTGTGAATTTAATAATTGTACTATAATCAGCCGTGTTGGAGTCGTATGCCGTTGATAAATCATTCAGTGTCTCCTTATGGGCAGGTTTGCTACATAAAGAGGGAGAGGGGGGGAAGGGCCGATGAGTTCTTTTCATCCAAATACAGATAAAATTCTGGTACTGGCCATTATCTTGGTATTTAGCTTAATTGCAGTGCCTGCGTATCTGGGCCATGTGAAAAAAAACGAGTTGAAGTGTATGGATAAGTTGTATCTCACTAAAGAGCATAATGACAATGCCACAAAGCCGCGGCCGGCACTTATGGGCAATGCCAATGTTACATCCTGTGCACAATATGAAAAACAGTTGTTTACAAAACCGGAGAATGAGTTAAAAAACACATCATCTGCCGGCAGGCAGATTTTTTCTGATGAAACAACCACAGACGGATTTACAACAACAACCAAAACCACCACCACAACTTTTACCGCTAACAGGGAACAATTAAGCTTTCATACGCAGACAAGACATCGGTATCTGTATGTTCTATTGTTTATTGTATCTGCCTTACATCCGGTGATTATCTTTGGAATTTTATGGAATCCTGCAAACACACTGCTTAAAAAGCTGAAAGATTTACAATTTTTCAAACGATACAATTTTCTGGAGTCTTTATTTATAACTGTAGCGTTATTGTCTTTACCTGCGATGATGTCTCTTGCAGTTTTAACCTGTGCACATATAGACGAAACAGCGTTTAGTAGTTATGTTAAAAATGTTGTTTTTGATTCTGCAAAGAAGACTATTATGGTAGACAATGGTTTAACGATAGAATTTACAAGGTTTAAGGAGCTTGTGCCGACTGCTAAGGGAGACGTAGTGCTCTTATACAGTGATAAAAAGGGATATAATATGTATAGGATACTTTTCAGGGCGAAAGATAAAGACGATGCAATAAAAGCCGTATCGATAATATATGTGAAAGGGTTTTTTTATGATTAATAAGTTGCCGGTCTTTGCAAGATTTCCAAATTCCCGGATGTACTGTTGTGCTGTGGCGGAAGCCGCAAATTCCGAAAGATTAAATATCATTCACTACAGTTAATAAAACACATTATTTATGAAATCTACACCGTGCTCATAACCCATGTCCGATAGAGTTTTTCCAATTTCTACAAAATACATTGAGGCGATTACCACAAAGGGTTTTTTATGCCGGTTTATTAATGTCTCAGGTGAATACACAATAAGTCCGTTAACCACCGTCCCCCACTTACCGGAGCTGCCGTCTATAAATCCATTTACATAAAAACCAATTTCATTTATCATAAATCTTGTGGAGATTCCGGCGGCACCTGCCCCCCAGATATAAAGCTCACGTTCTGTTTCAACAAATGGTATTATTTTTCTTAATCCATCAAGCGTTACAGAGACAATTTCATCTTTTTCTCTAAGTATAGCCACTATGTTAACACGATAGTTTAAGTTTTTGCATTTACTTCTTATTTCACTTAAACTTCCAGCCAATACTTCTTCATATTTAATAATTTTCGTAGCATACCCAAAGGATGATAACTCTGTCAATTCATCCGCAGAGCTGACAAGCAAGATATCCGCATATCTATAAATATACTTTGACTGCAACTCATAGATCTCAGAAAGTTTTTCCCTCTCATATTCCGTAAGACCGGAAGCTGAGGAAACTTCCCCGTACCCATCTTCAACCTTATATAATATGACTGCATTATAGCAATACTTTCTGATTCCCTCGATTTTATAAAAAGTGCTCGTACGCCCCTGAAGCCATATTATATCAAAACGGTCTCTGTTTAGTTTTAAAAAATCCTCAAAATTCTCAATATCATAACAGACTTCCACGCCTGAAGATTGAAGTTCCTTACCTTGATTTTTTAAGATGCCGCCGTCAAAGTAAAAAGTTACCCCGATATCTCTTTTTAACAATCCGGTGGTTAATTCATATAAGTTGAAACCACCGGCTTTGGCAACACCGGAGGGGAGCTTATTGATAACAAATAAAATACTCTCAGCTTTACCATAAGCCTTGCCGGTAAATTCGTGGCCACGTTTAAAGTGATTAGTCTCTAATTGCTGCTTTCGATATTCTAAAAACAGACACCGGTCTTTAAACAACAATTCATCTCTTCCCTGAATCTCATCTCTTCCTTTCTCAGTATAGTTATCTTCAGGTGCAATCAATTTAACCACAGTTTCAGGCAAATAAAAAACCTTAAACCCGTAGCTTCTTATGAAAACACACAGCTCAGCCCCAGCATATAAATCAGTTTTATACACATTGCCGTCTTTGATGTATTTTTTCAGAATGTCAGCGGGTACAATGAAACACCCCCCTGAGTAGAAATCCACTTCCCTGAGAAAGTTATACTTATCAGCTTCAGGATTGTCATATTCCCCATGATTGGTAACGTCACCGTTTGCCCACATGGTTGAACCTGCATTTCTTAAAACTCTGTTGTGGTCAATTACTTTTGCACCAATGAAACCACAACGATTGAGCCCGCTTATGGTTTTTGTAATTGCATCGAAAAATCCTTCCACTATTTCATATGCACCGTTTATCATAACAACGTATTTTCCGTTTACTTCCGCTGCCGTCTGTTTTAATATCTCACTTAAAGTAAATTCGCCGGAGATTTTTTTGGCTCTGAGACCTTCCACATGAGCCACCCATTGGCCGTAATCATTTAATCCTTCAGATAAAACCGTTATAATTTCAACTTTCCGATTCTTGCATTGCAGCCAAACTTGATAAACAGAATAAAGAAGCAGAGCAGGGCTGCCGTTAACACGTACAATTACGGTAAACTCCGGTGCATCTGTAATGGAAAATGAAAACGGTTTAAAGCACTCAAAAAAGCCTCTCCTTATAGAAATCTGAGGCCCTGGGAAATCACCATCGGCAATAACCGGGTGGGTCTTTCCTCTCATCCACTTATCGTAGAAGTATAGCATGTCAGAATTATCCAGAAGCACGTTGATTGAATCTCTGAGCCACCCTGTGTGCAATGGCTCTGTTACAGAAGGGAAATGCACAACGTATCCGGCTGAGTTTAGTGATACCGTCTGATAAAACAAGAACAACGACATTGTGTCAATCTCAATAATCTTTATATCTAAATGTGTATCGGGGAGGTCTAATATGTTATTTGCATCTGTGACGTCTGTGATTAAAAGTATCTCAAGGTCACGGTTTATTTGAGTCAGGATTTGTGTAATAGTGTTTTTCAGTGATTTTATATGCCACAGAGACTCCTCATGAAGGGCCTTAATGAAAGGCAGTGCGAGAGTTCCAAGAGGTCCGCATGGGAGTTCAGCTGAAAGGTGTTTGTATCGTTTATATATCTTGTGGGTTTCAGCGTAAAAGACGCTCCAATTGGCAAATCCGCTTTTGGAGTCTTTGTGAAAGCGATAGACCGACAGAGTTTCATCAATATAGTAAAACTTGTATTTTTGAGCGAACCTTAAAAACAAATCGTAGTCCATCATGTATTTTAAAGAAGTGTCAAGTGCGCCGAAGTCGCTAAGCAGGCAGCGTTTAAAAAAAACAGAGGGTTGGTTGGGTGGCACATTGTGGCTCCAGTACCGGAGCATTTTCTCAAAATCCAGTTCAGAATTGATATTGACATAGTGTTCCGCGGAGTTTTCAAAGTAATACAGACAGTTGCCGTATATAACACCGGCCTCGGGATTGTCTCTGAAAGCCTGAGCAACCTTTTGAAAAGCCCCGGGGTAGTGGTAGTCATCGGAGTTTATCCATGCGATGACGTCTCCGTCTGCCATGGCAAATCCCTTGTTTAAGGCATCCGCCTGGCCATTGTCAGGCTCTGAGACCCAGATTAAATGCGGGTAGCTTTTTAGAATCTCTAACGTGTTATCGGTTGAGCCCCCATCTATTATGATATGCTCAAAGTCAGGGTAATTCTGCGTAAGTACACTTACGATGGTTTCCTCTATGTATTTACCCTGATTAAAAGACACGGTTATAACAGAAAATTTAAGTGTTGCCATCTTAACGTATTATAATACTTTCGACAGAGTTATTTAAACGCTTTAATAACCTCTCCAATTACTCATTCTAAACCAGAGCCTGCTATGACCGCTCTTTGCGGACATTTTTAATTTGCTATTACACTGATACATTAAATATTGACTAATAGTTTTTATGATGTTAAACTATCGTAAATTAAACAGACTTTAAAGAGGCTTTAGTGATATGAGCAGAAGAGACCGTAGCTTTACAATGAGGAAAGTAACCAAAAAACCGGCTGACGGCAGGCCTGTTGAGGATATAATAAAGGAGCTGAAAGGACAGGTTACTAAAAATCAATCTGACTACAGAGATATGTCCATTAAAATCCACGGACTAATTTGCGCAAAGTGCGGCACCGAGTTTAATGAAAAAAACAAATCCCTTCTTACAGTCCACCACAAAGACGGTAATCATCACAACAACCCGGCCGATGGTTCCAACTGGGAAAACCTGTGCACATACTGCCACGATGACGAACACAGCAGGGGGGTTTTAGGTGACTATCTCACAGGGAAGTAATATGTCTGATGCTGTGGAAATTTCTCCCTCAAAAAGTGTCGCAGTCAATTAAAGCATGCCCATTGCACTGACTAATAAAAAACAAAGAGTCATGGATTACTATGACTCGATAGCCGACAAACGTGATTACTATATAGACAAAAACAAGTACTACTATGACGATCTCATAAAGTTTTTGAAGTTTACCATACCGGCGGGTAAAAGAGTGTTGGAGATAGGCTCCGGCACAGGGCATATCCTTGCAGCCCTTGAGCCCTCTTATGGTGTCGGTGTTGATCTCTCCGCCAAAATGGTACAAACGGCAAGACTTAAATATCCGTATCTTAATTTTTTCAAAATGGATGCAGAAGAACTGGAGCTTAATGAGGCACCTTTTGAGTACATTGTTATTTCAGATACAATTGGGCTTTTTGAAGACATTCAACGGGTGTTTAAGCAAATGAAACCACTTATTAATAACCACACAAGAGTAGTCATAACTTATAACTGTCCCCTGTGGCATCCGTTGTTAAATATAGCCGAGGCACTGGGGCTTAAGATGCCTAAGCAGCGGCTGAACTGGCTTGATGCTGAAGATGTCAGCCAGCTGCTGTATCTGGAGGATTTTGAAGTAATCAAAACAGGGAGAAGATTTTTATTTCCTAAGAATTGGGCATTTATATCTGCATTTATAAACAAGTTTATAGCACATCTTCCGTTTTTTAATTCCCTGTGTTTGACCGGTTACATAATAGCAAAACCGGCATTCAGGGTTGACGGCACAAAACCTGAGCCAACTGTAAGTGTTATAATCCCTGCAAGAAACGAACGTGGAAACATAGAAAATGCCGTAAAACGAACTCCAACGCTTGGCAGCCACACGGAGATTATCTTTGTTGAGGGACACTCTAACGACGGCACTTTAGATGAAATCAAACGTGTATGTGCTCTCTATGGTAATAAAGTGGACCTTAAATATACCACTCAGGACGGCAAAGGGAAAGGGGATGCTGTCAGAAAAGGTTTTGCTATGGCAACAGGGGATATCTTAATGATTCTGGATGCTGATTTGACCGTTGCGCCGGAGGAACTTCCTAAGTTTTATGAGGCTATTGCCACCGGTAAGGGGGAATTTATAAACGGCACACGTTTGGTGTATCCGCTTGAGAAAGAATCCATGAGGTTTTTAAACATGCTGGGAAACAAGTTTTTCTCAATAATGTTTACGTGGATTTTAGGGCAGCGTCTTAAAGACACCTTGTGTGGTACAAAAGTACTGTCTAGGGAAAACTATCTTAAGATACAGGCAAACCGGTATTTCTTTGGTGACTTTGACCCTTTTGGCGACTATGACCTTATATTTGGCTCAGTCAAGTTAAACTTAAAAATAGTTGAGGTGCCGATAACTTACAAAGCCAGAGAGTATGGTGAGACTAACATCTCACGTTTTTCACACGGCTGGCTGTTACTTAAAATGACCATGTTTGCCGTCAATAAGCTGAAATTTAGATGAAAGTGGAAGGGCTTTGCCCTGAGACCCCATCTAATTCCAAGCTGCAGTCAGAAGAGTAACGAGACGGCTGGGAGCTTTCGACGAAGCCGACAAAGTTAATCGAATGAATGCTGCTTGGTATTAAAACATCATCAGAGTGCACAACATACATACATACCATATGACATCGACAGGAAGGTGGAACTCACAGGTTGAGTCAAGCAGCAAGTCCGCCCTTGCAGGGAATTCATCATCGGAGTGCCACAGGATTAATATAACCGGAAGGCGTGGAAACGGGTAAATCTTAAATGAGACGTCACCGTAAGTGGATATCTCTCCACCCATTGCGAACCCCTTTTTTAAAAAATCATCTTTTTTCCCGTCATACTTCATTGCAAGCTTATTCAGAGGCAACACATGCCCGCCTCTGAAGAAAATGTCACCGCCCTTTATCTGCAACGGAGAGACTATTATACCGCTTTCTGAAATATCCCTCGCCTCATTTAAGTAAAATAGTGAGGAAAGAGTGTAAAAGTCTGAAAAGCGCTCTGTAATTACTCTGCCATGTTCAGTCAGCGGACTGATTTTTCTTAACTTTGGAGATATCGAAAACTCAATACCTAATGATTTAACTATGTAGTGCTCCTCTCTATGGTCATAAGAGACCCCGCAGCGTTTACAAACATCAGTTACACCTAAGCCGCTAAGTATCCCCCAGCATTTATCCTCACTCGGTACCACACCTGTATTTTATAGTATCAAATTTTAAAATAGAAAGGGGGTATTAAAATATATATGTTGCACTCAATCGTCTAACTTTGTTAGCTTTGTCACAAGCTCCTGGGCGTACGCTCCCTTAAAGCAACCGTGATGTCAAGTAAAATTTTTAAAAAATTAAGTATCTCGAGAAAATGACCCCGAAATCCGATATAGAAAAACAACAACCCACTAAAAGTAGTTAAAGTTTATTTTTTCATCTGTTGCTGCAAGTTACAAAAAAACTTAATACACGCTTTTGAATTCATTTTATTTGGCCTTTCAATTGTAACGAGTGAAGCAAAAGGTCATGTCAAGGTTAAAATGCACGGCTACGCCGACCTTGACAGACCTTTCCTTCACTCTGTTGGGCTCCGCTATCAAATAAAATGCACAAATATCTTCATGATGCCACTTGCTCTCTGGACAAGGATGCTTTCACAACTGGGCAAACTACCGGCTGCTGCGGTGTTATACACTATTTAGCCAATCCTTACCCTTTTTATAAGTACATGCTTTTCCCAGAGCTGTAAGGTTGCTCTGCCTCCCCCGTCGCCTACACTATACATAGCCGCAAGGTAGGGGATGTCATCCGCAGGGGCGTAACGCAGTGGAGCAGTTTTGCGAAAGCAAAACTTGACTTCCCATTTACCTGTAGGCTACTGTGTTTCAGGCGACAGAGGATACTTCTTATTTTTCTACCCACTTGTTCGGTAAAGAGCCTTTTTTTGCTTAACCTCTCCGCTCTCTCTCCTGCTTAACTCATCATAAACATCATCTAAGGTTATATCCTCATTGGCCATAAAAACTAAAATATGATAAAACAGGTCGGCTAATTCGCTGACCACTCTGTTTTTATCGTCCTCGTATGCCGATAAAATGGTCTCAACCGCCTCCTCCCCGACTTTTTTTGAAATCCCACCCCTGCCCGACTCAAAAAGCTTGCACGTATATGAACCCTCAACAGGAATGGTTTTTCTGCTTAAAATTACTCCATAGAGTTTATCAAGTACTCTTTTTTCCATAGACGTCCTCTTCCGAAAAAGTTTTTTCGGAAACCTCCACACCGTCCATGTTTCTGTAAAAACACGTTCTATGCCCGGTGTGACAAGCGCCTGGACCGTGTTGAATGACTTTAATTACAATGGTGTCGCCGTCACAGTCAATCAAAATCTCCTTTACCTCCTGCACATGGCCGGAGCTCTCCCCCTTTTTCCAAAACTTTTGCCTGGAACGGGACCAAAAATGCGTATAACCGCTTCTTATCGTCTCCTTTAACGACTGCTCGTTCATATAAGCCATCATTAAAACTTCGCCATTGGCTGCATCCTGCACTATTGCAGGAATCAGCCCATTGCCGTCATATTTAATATTAACCTCCATCATGTACCTCCTTGTTATCACTGAAATAATAAATTATAATACTTGTCACAACCACACCGGCAAAAGCCCCCGCCACCACATCTGAGGGAAAGTGAGACCCAGTCTTTACCCTGTGAAATGCACACAAAACAGCAAAAAAATATGCAGGCGCCCGGAACCCTGGGAAATACCGTGTTACTAACACTGCTATGGAAAAGGCAAGTGCCGTATGTCCGGATGGAAAAGAATCATAACCGGCTCTGAATGTAGGACCTATTGCTATGAAGACATCTGTCACCCGGGGCCGGGCCCTTCCTGTAATATGTTTTACCGCCTGTACCGCCAAACCGCTAAAGGTTAAGGATAAAAGGGCGGTTTTACCTGCAATGTAATAGTCGGGATACCGGTACCTGCCGATTATTAATATTAAGATGGCTAAGGTAAACTGTGGTGTTCCATGAAATATGAAATTAAGCACAGGAGTTATCTTATCGTAAAAAAAACTAATTTCTTTGTGGTTTTGGAAGAAACCTGCAATAGCGCCCCTTATTAGTGCATCAGTGCTAAAAGCAAACACTACTGCAAACATAGCTAAAAACGCATAGACAACAACTCTCCTTGTGTCATGGCGATTTGAAAACCCATATTCATTCTTATAATTCTTTAAATTTTCCATGCTGTTATGTTACAATGTTTCTTCTACAGAAAAAAAGATTTCCAATGAACAGACTACTATCAATAACAGTTATCGTACTTTGTATAATGCTGATTCCTCTACAGGTAACGGCACAGGAAGTCTCTGTGCCTGAAATAAATGTCTATGGCAGCACAGTAAAAGTAAGTTTAACACTTTCCCTCGATGAAAGCCAAATTAAACTTATAAGTGAAGGCCTTCATAAGGAAATCGTCTTTTACATAGATATATTCAGAAAATGGAGTCTCTGGCCGGATGAATTTATAAAGGGTAAAAAAATCTCGCGAACACTTATGGTTAACCCTGTGAAGGGCGAATATAAGGTCATGTCCGTTGAGGGTAACACTATTTTGGAGAAACGTTTTAACTCCCTGGATTCGATGGTCAAATGGGCTTTAAAGATTAAAGATACAACACTTACCACAGGGACACTTTCAGATGACAGTTCGTATTTCATCAGGGTTACAGTTGAATCAGTTAAACAAAAACCTCAACAGATGATCGGTTATGTTTTCTTTTTTGTTGACGACAGGGATTTCAAAATAAAAAAAGACTCCGATATCTTTACTCCTGATGCAAGATGAAGTATTTTAAACTGACTGCACTTATACTTGCGACCACCTTACTAATAGCCGGCTGGATTTACATTGACTTAACTTTTGTAAAAGCCAACTCCGATGTCGCCTCAAAGTTTATAGTAACGTTTAATATCACCATAATAGCCTTGCTGACACTAGCTTTCTTTGTAGCAAAAAATCTGATTAAGCTGTTAATGGAAAAGAGAAACAGAATTGTCGGCTCCAAGTTTAAAACTCAACTTGTCATAATATTTGTAGGCATAACTCTGCTGCCTTCAATTATGTTGTTTATAATTTCAAGCGGACTTGTAACAAGTTACGTTGATAAGTGGTTTGTCCCTCTTGTGAGCAGACCTATAGAGGATTCGCTTGCACTCTCTGCCAAAATATACGTCTTGTTAAGAAAAGAAACTCTTGAAAATGCCCATAAACTAAGAGACGGTACAATGATAGATGGTAAATATACCGCAGCTGTTTTGTTAAAAAACGAAACTCAGGAGCTATCTGAGGCACAAAAGGATGCCTTTAACGGCAATAACGCTGTTGAGGTAATAACTCAGGGAGACTTTGATATCATACGAGCCTCTGTACCCATTTACAAGGGCGGCCTTGTGGATAAGGTGCTTAGCGTTTCTCAGGTGGTGCCGCCTGAGATAAGTACACTTGTTGGTGAAATTCAGAAAGCTAACCAAAACTATATGGCCTTAAGAGAGTTCCGGATGCCTCTGAAGGCAAATTACCTGATAATTTTAGGGTTTTTTACCCTTCTTATCATGTTTTTTGCCCTTTGGATGGCTCTGCATGTATCCCGTGGTATTACTGTGCCAATTCAGAACCTGCTTAATGCCACTGCAAATGTCTCACGCGGGGACTTTAACCCTGTGATGGAAACCCATGGTGATGATGAAATCGGTATGTTAATAAGTTCCTTTAATACAATGATTGAAAAAATTAAGGGTACCGAACTTTCACTTCACAGTGCATATCTTGAATCTGAAAGAAGGCGGCTTAGTTTTGAAAATATAGTAAATAACATTAACTCAGGGGTTATTTCCCTCGATGTTGATAACTCAGTTATAACCATAAATGACGTTGCATGTAAAATATTAGGCGTGAAAACCTCAGATGTTCTTAACCATCATTACAGAGAGGTTATAAAAAATATAAAGTCCGATGAATTTGAAAAATTCATAAAAGATATCAATCTGTATAATTTTTTTAGTAAAAAGGATCAGCTCAGGGTGTCAGTCAACGGTAGAAGTATAGTGCTGCGGGTCTTCATAGTGCAACTAAAAGATGACAAGAAAAACCCGGTGGGCCTGCTTGTGGTCTTTGACGACCTGACTGAACTCATACGGGCGGAAAAAGCCCTCGCATGGCAAGACGTGGCTAAGAGACTTACCCATGAGATCAAAAACCCTCTTACACCGATTAAGCTCTCAGCCGAGAGAATGTTAAAGAGATGGAACAGCGGCGATGCTAATTTTGGGGAAATTCTGAAAAAGGCTACAGGCACTATTGTACGTGAAGTGGATGGTATTCAAAAGCTGGTTAATGAGTTTTCCCGTCTTGGGAAAATGCCGGACATAGAGCTCTCTGTCACACACCTTAAACCACTGATTAACGAGGTTATAGACCTCTACAGAGAATATGAACATCTTGAGATAGTTTTATACTATAATACATTCGTAGATGAGCTTCTGATAGACGCTGATAATTTTAAACGAGTATTGATAAATATTTTTGACAATGCCGTACAGGCTATTGATGAAAATGGTAAAATAACGGTAATAGTGAGAGAGGATGAGACAACAAGCAATATAATAATAGAGGTTTCAGACACTGGTGAGGGTATAAGGGATGAGGATAAGGATAAGCTTTTTCAGCCGTATTTTTCACGGCGAAAAAACGGTACAGGACTCGGTCTTGCCATAGCCCACAGGATAGTTACCGAGCACAAGGGGATGATTTCCGTAAAGGACAACACCCCTAAAGGCTCTGTATTTAAGATAGAATTACCGTGCTTTTAAACAAACAAAGGTGGCAGATATGGGCGATTTTACAGTTGTTTTAATTGATGATGAGAAGAGCATAAGGGAGACCCTGTCGGAGATTTTTGAGGATGAGGGTTTTAATGTGGTGAAGTTCGAAACAGGCGAGGAAGGAATTGAGTATATAGAGAAAAATCACCCTGATGTGGTATTTCTGGACTTATGGCTTCCAGGCATAGACGGTCTTGAGGTGCTTCAGAGGATAAAACAGCTTAACTCAGTGTTGCCTGTTATCATAATATCCGGGCATGGGAAAATCGATCAGGCGGTAAAGGCTACACGGCTTGGAGCATACGATTTTCTTGAGAAACCGCTGTCGCTGGAGCGGGTGCTTCTTACGGCAAAAAACGCAATTGAGCGTAAGGAGTTACAGGTACAAAACGAGACACTGAAAAAGGATATGATCCAGAAGTACACCATAGTCGGCGAATCAAGGGCTGTCAGGGATTTGAAAAAAGAAATAGAAATAGCCGGAAAGAGCAATGCAAGGGTGTTGATAATGGGTGAGAGCGGAGTTGGAAAGGAACTGGTAGCAAGAAACCTCCATCATCAGAGCGACAGGGTTAATAAGGCATTTGTTGAGGTAAATTGTGTTGCCATCCCTCAGGAGCTTATAGAGAGCGAGCTGTTTGGCCACGAGAAGGGCTCCTTCACGGGTGCTTTTGAAAAGAAAAGAGGTAAGTTTGAGCTTGCTAATGAGGGGACTCTGTTTCTGGATGAAATTGGTGATATGTCTATGACAACGCAGGCTAAACTTCTTAGAATCATAGAAACTCAGGAGTTTCAGCGTGTCGGCGGCAGTAAGAACATAAAGGTGGATGTCAGGATAATAGCAGCTACAAATAAGGACTTACAAAAAGAGGTTAAGGAGGGTAAATTTCGTGAGGATCTGTTCTTCCGGCTGAATGTTATCCCCATAGTAGTGCCTCCGCTGAGGGAAAGAAAAGATGATCTGCCCATACTTATAGAGCACTTTATGGGGGTATTTGCAGCAGAGTATGCGCGCCCGCTGCGGGTTATTAGTCCTGAGGCTATGAAAATTCTCATTACCCACGACTGGCCCGGCAATGTCAGAGAATTAAAAAACACTCTTGAGCGCCTTTTCATAATGACTCAGTCAAAAGTCATAATGGCAACTGATATATCCATCGGCGACTCTCCGCAAAAAGACTACTTTGCTTATGAAACTCTCAGGGAGGCCCGTGATACCTTTGAAAAAGACTACATAATCAGGCAGTTGGTTAAACACAAGTGGAATGTTTCCAAAACTGCAGAGACCCTTCAAATTGAAAGAAGCAACCTTCACAGAAAAATTAAGGGCTATGATATAGATATTCCATGAGAAATTTAATAATAAGGAGAAAAATATAGTGTTTAGAAATGAAACTAAACAAGGCACATTAAAATATTTTTATTACCTATTGGGCATTATAGGTATATCTCTGGCGGGTTTTTCACTTATAACTTTCATAAGCACTAAACCCCCTGTAATTTCAGGAATTGAGGGTCTGGAAAAACTACCGCGTAAAAAAGAAATTCCTATAAAAATAGAGAGCAAATCAGCACTGAAATCTGTCATGATAACAATATCACAGGGTAATATCACTAAGGAACTGCTTCCGTTAAGTAAACCAGGGGGGAAAACAGCAGAGTATCTGCTTAAAGTCGAACCTAAAAAGTTGGATATTAAAGACGGTACAGCTTCCATAAAACTCACAGTAAAAAGCGGTTTGTTTTCAAAGACTGAAAAACAGTTTGAGGCGGTTATTGACACCGTTGCTCCGGTGCTATCCGTACTTGACTCATCATATATAACTGATCTGGGTTCAGCCACTGCGGTGCTGGCAGAGGCCACAGGGGCAGATTCAGTTTATGTTAAAATTGGAGATAAAACGTATCCTGCAGTAAATTCAATTTTCAAAAACAAGAACCACTACTTTTGTATTTACCCCCTTGATGTGGATTATAAGGAGACCATCCCTATAAATGCCGTCGCAGAGGATGATGCCGGAAATGTTGTCATGACGGGTGTTAAAACCATATTTAAGCCCACGGTATTTAAGAAAGACGTGTTAAAAATATCCGATGATTTTATTAAAAGGCAGGTGTTTACGCTTTTAGGACTTACTGAGGGGGAGGTGGAGCCGGTTGATGCGTTTAAAAAAGTTAACGAGGTTTGGAGAGCGGAAAATGAAGCTAAAATAAAGGAATTGACATCTAAGAGTGTAAGTGAAATCCTTTGGCAGGGTGCTTTTATTCAAATGAAAAACACAAAGGTCTTTGCCCATTTTGGAGATATAAGGTCATATGAGTATGGCGGAAAGATAATAAGCGGCAGCCGCCATATGGGCTTTGATCTGGCCTCTCTGGCTAACTCCCCGGTTCCTGCCTCAAACACAGGTATTGTCCAATTTGCCGGTAATCTTGGAATTTACGGCAACACCATAATAATTGACCACGGCCTTGGCCTTATGAGCCTTTACGGTCATCTTTCCTCGATTTTGGTGAAAGAGGGAGACAAGGTTACAAAAGGCAGTATAATTGCAAAAAGCGGTATGACAGGATTTGCCGGTGGAGACCACCTGCACTTTGCAATTCTGTGCCACGGCGTATATGTAAACCCGGTCCAGTGGTGGGATATAATGTGGATAGACAAACGAATTAACCTTGTTCTTAAAAAGGGTAGTATGTCATTGGAATAAGACAGGCTTGCCGGCAGCCATGTTCATTATCAATCTTTCAGAATTAACTCCGACGCCGAAACCTCGTGTTTTTTTAGCATATTTGAAAACTCCAGTGCCGTGATTCTTCTTTTAAAAAACATTCTTTTTTTTAGCATCGAGGGGATTTTTACAGCAGCAGAACTATATGCTTTTAAAAAGACGGCAGCCATGCCGGATGCACTTACTCCCCCGGCAAATCTTGCAGTGCTTCCCCTTTTAGTTGCGATGGAATACATCTGCCAGATATATCTTTTAAACGTGTAAAGAGGCACTTTCAGCAAAAATTGCAGAGGAAAATTTTTGACGGCCACCCAGATTCTGTTTCTCTCCACAAGGAAAGCCTTAAACTCTGAGTACTTGCCGCCTGTTTCGGAATACTTGTGGTAAACCACGGCATCAGGGCAGAAAACTGCCAACCAGCCGGCAAGCCTTCCCCTTAGCCCGAGATCGACATCCTCGCAATAGGCAAAGAAATCCTCATCGAAAAGTCCGGTTTCATCAAGCATTTTACGCCTGAGCAAACAGGCACAGCCGCTTGGGTAAAGAACATCCGTTTTATCGTCATACTGCCCTGTATCGGTCTCTCCCCTGCCCCTTTGCCTTCCTATTCCATCAGGGTAAATCAACATTCCCGTGGAATCTATTGTCATCTTATCAAGCAGAATTTTAGAGGCCGCCATGCCTGTGTTTTTACTTCCATGCATTGATTCAAAAAGCACCTTAAGCCACTGTGGTGAGACCTCAGTA
This sequence comes from Nitrospirae bacterium YQR-1, assembly GCA_039908095.1. Classification (NCBI taxonomy): domain Bacteria; kingdom Pseudomonadati; phylum Nitrospirota; species Nitrospirae bacterium YQR-1. The sequence continues at coordinate 65,602 of JAMOBJ010000013.1, read as the reverse complement.
TCATTATTTAAAAGAGCGACAAAAGGACTTTCTGAGGCTTTAATTGCTGCATTACAGGCATGGGAAAATCCGGTGTTTTCGTTAAATATAATCAGTGTTACTTCTGGAAAAACCTGCTTTATCAGCTCAACAGAGCCATCGGTTGAGCCGTTATCAACTACAATTATTTCGAAATCTTTAAAAGTCTGATTTCTTAAAGAGTTCAAACAGTCACTAAGATACGCCTTTCCGTTGTAATTGGGGATTATGACAGTAACAGCTGCGTCTTTCAACACCGCCTCTTTGGCACTGATGAAATATCAATATTTACGGCCTGAAGGAGCATCTGAAATGATACAATTATTGGCAACGCTACAAGCATAATTGTGCCTGGGGATCTGACAAGGCCCGTAAGGGAGGACTGTGCCCATTCATAGAGACCAAGGGCCAGGGCAAACAGAAACATCGGAATCCCAAGAAGCATATACACCGATGCCATGTTAAAATCATAGATAAGGTATTTTAATAAAAGGCGTCTCATTAGTCCTGACAGGAGTTTTGGCGGGAAACTCAGAAGCACTTTTGTAACAGAAAGTGAGCTCTCCTCATCGCCATATTTTGCCGGAATACTAACGTCAGCAACAACGGCATTGATAATATTTAAATTTATCAACATACTGGATTCAAAGAAGTAGCCGGTGGATATTTTTTTAAGGTCGAGTTTTCTCAGGGTTTCAGATAATATGGCAGTGTAGCCGTTTGTGGGATCTGCTATGTTCCAATACCCTGATGTCAATTTAACCGCAAAAGACAAAGCACTATTGCCTAAAAGACGAATAACCGGCATGGTCTTTAACGCTTTAAAATCAAAAAACCTATTACCTTTTGAATAATCGGCACAGCCATCAACAATGGGCGTAATTAAATCATTCAGATACACGGGGTCCATCTGGCCATCTCCGTCCATTTTAACTATGACTGTGCAATCCAGTTGCAGCGCCTTTTTATAACCCTCAACAACTGCACCCCCTACACCCATGTTCTTAGTGTTATAAATAACGGTTACTCTCTTATCAGCCGTTAACTCCGCGCTTTTACCGGAATTTTCAGGGCATCTGTCATCAACAACGATAATCTCATCTACCTCTGCCGGTATAGTTGATAACACACCTATTATATTAGCACTAACCTTATACGCCGGTATAACAACGGCAATCCTCTGTTTCCCTTTGTTGTCTTTATTGTCTGATGTTTTATTGTATTTATTGCCGTCTGTCATTTTGAGTATTCATTTTTACAAATAACACATTTTTGTTTAAAAAGTTTTTCTTATTCTAAGTGAGTAGCAGCCATGGCGATTTGAATTAAAATAACACATTTTTTTTAAAAAATCAAATTATGGATTTTTCTGTCTATTAAGTTCACCCCTGTTAATGTTATAATCAGAGCTACATAGCGTTGAGGGTATTAAGTGCAATGAAATATCGGCAATTCACCTGGAAGTTGTGGGAGGTATTGTAGAAAATGGATATTTTTAGCGGACTTTACAGAGATAGACGTGTGATGGTAACCGGACATACCGGTTTTAAGGGGTCATGGCTGTGTTTGTGGTTAAAGGAGCTTGGTGCAATAGTTAGCGGATATGCCCTCCCGCCGCCAACCAACCCCAATCACTTTGACCTTCTTAGCTTAGACATTGCATCAATTAAAGGAGATATCAGGGACAGGGTGGCTCTGAATGAGGCATTTAGCGCTTTTGAGCCGGAGATAGTTTTTCACCTTGCCGCACAGGCCCTTGTCGGCCCGTCGTACATAAATCCAGTTGAGACTCTGGAAACTAATGTAATGGGAACTGTAAACGTGCTTGAAACATGCCGGCATATAAAGAGCATTAAGGCAGTAGTAATCATAACCAGCGACAAGTGCTATGAGAGTAAGCACTGGGTATGGAGCTACAGAGAAATGGACGAAATGGGCGGACATGACCCATATAGTGCTTCCAAGGGCTGTGCCGAGCTCATTACCGCCTCTTATAGAAGGTCTTTTTTTTCCGATACTGAAAACAAAACTCCTTTTGTGGCAAGCGCACGTGCCGGCAATGTTATAGGCGGAGGGGACTGGTCTGAATTCAGGCTTATTCCGGATATTGTCAGGGCAACAATAGAAAACGACACCATTTACATAAGGAAACCTGCCTCGGTGCGTCCGTGGCAACATGTGCTTGAGCCACTCTCCGGTTATCTTACATTGGGAGCACAACTACTTGCAGGAAGGAGGGAATTTGCCTGCCCATGGAATTTCGGCCCTGATAACAACAGCTATCTGACCGTCATGGAATTAATAGAGATGGCAAGAAAATCATGGAGTATAATTTCCTGCGAAATACGCCCTGTTGACTGGCTTGCCGAGGTGGATTATCTGAAACTTGACTGCTCAAAGGCAGCGGCAGAGCTGGCGTGGAGCAGTGTCTGGAGTATTGAGACAACGCTTCGGAGAACCATTTCGTGGTATGTTGACTATTACGAGAAAAACGTTGTGCTTAGCCATAATGACCTGTATGAGTATGTAAAAGATGCAAAAGCCCGTAATCTTGCCTATGCACTTTAATGGGAATGTTCCAGATATCCATGTAATTTTTTAAGATTTTTTAGCTTTATGCGGTCTCCTGTTGTCTCTATTAATCCGTTGTTTCTGAACTTTATAATTGTTCTTGAGACTGAAACTCTGGTGGAACCGGTCATATCTGCCATTTCCTGGTGAGTCATTGAGATTTTAACAGTATCACCATCGGCATATTTTAGCAGCAGGGAGACGATGCGGGTCTCAATGTCCATAAATATCATATTTTGCAGCATGTTTTCCGTGTTGAGCCTTTTGTCGCCAATCATCTGGATAAGTTTAATTGCCAAATCAGGTATAGATTTCAGGAAAGTCTCAAAAACCTCTTTCTTTATTTCAATACCTGAGCAATCCTCGATAACCTCTGCAGATGTGCTTCTCTCTTTTTCCCCTGCCAGCGCCAGTTCACCGAAGAACTCCCCGGGCTCAACCACATCAAGAATAAAAATCCTGCCGTCATGATTCAGTTTTGAGAGTTTTACGTAACCGCTCTCTAAAAAAAATACAGACTTTGACTCCAGGCCCTGCATGTACAGGGTCTCTTCTTTTTTTAAATTAAACGGCCTGGACTGTTTACGTAAAGAGATGAGTTGCGTATCCATTACTGATGAAAACAGAGGATTAGTCTCAAACTTAATGCTTTTGCCTGGTTTATTTTCAACCTGATATTTCATCTCATACCTTTTATACCTTCCCTTGGTGTCATATTATAACATAACGTTAAAGGTAGTTTCTCTCTTATTCCAATTCTAATTCATTTGTCTAACTTTGTTGGCTTAGTCACAAGCTCCGGGGCGTCTCCCCTAATACCAAGTAGCAGTCAAAAGAGTAACGAGGCGTCGCTTGTTCCCAGCCGCCTGCGTTTACTTTTGAATTAAAATTGGAATTACGCTGAATAGATTTGTTTGGGATGTACAGAACCTGTCTTTTTATTTTACATGCACACTTGATTTTCTTTGATGATATGTGTTTTCTTAATAGTAGTGTTATTTAGTCAAATTCTTACTGAGGTGCAGTTGGGTTGATAGGCGAGTACTTAACCAAAGTACGTATAGAAGCTGGGGTTTCCATTGAGGATATGTCAAAAAGAACCCGTATTCGGCGCTCTTACCTTATCGCACTGGAAAAAGACGATTTTAGTAATATTCCAGGCGAGACTTATATTAAAGGCCACATACAGACATACCTTAAAGCTCTGGGTGTAGACCCATCGGATGGACTAAAAATATACCATGAACAATTAAAACAAACCTCGGATGTTGGTACCAGCGTCACCCAAAACACTGAGTTTAATCCTGTTAAGGGTAATTCCGTCAAACCGGCAAAATCATATAAGTATATTTTAGCAGCGATAATTCTGTTTGCAGCAGCAGCCATTTTTTTTATATTTAATAAAAACATTCAAACTCCGGGACTAAAGATAGATTTTTTTAGCAGGATATCAACAAATATCCGGCAATTTCTGGACACTGTGAATTCATCACAAACAGACAACACCTCTTTGCCGGCGCAACCGGCTGCTGCTCAGTCAGATAATGGTACAACTGCATTGTTAGCACAAACCACGGTAACAGAACCATCTCCGTCTCCACAACCGGCAGCTGTCACTGCTGATGTTGCATCCGGCACGAAACAGCATACTCTTACCCTTAAGGCGTCGGATTTAACATGGTTGAGTGTCAAGATTGACGGCAAAGAATCAAAACAGATGTTTCTTAAACCGATGGAGACGGTACAATGGGTAGCCGATGATAATTTCATATTAAAACTTGGTAATGCCGGAGGCGTCAAAATCGTTTTTGACGGCAAAGAGCTTGAGGGTTACGGGCAGAAGGGAAGTGTCATTACTCTTCAGTTGCCGCCAAAGCCGATTCCTTCTGAAACACCATCAACTGAGTAAGTTAGTTATTCTAAGGGGTTTAGCTGCTTATTATACCGGAGGTGTTTGGCAGCGCCGTTATCCTTTTTTATCCTTATACCAAGTTGCATTCAATCGTCTAACTTCGTTGGCTTTGTCAAAAGCTCCGGGGCGTCTCCCCAGGGGAATCCCCTATGAGGGGAGGCGTCGCTTTCTCCTTGCCGCCTGTGTTTACTTCTGACTGCAACTTGGTATTAGATTTAACACATATAATAAGTGGACAGTTTTTACAGACATCGGCACCGGGGAACAGATCCCCCGGTCTTGTAACGGATGAGCTGCCACAGAGATTCTTTCTGTCTAAGAGCCTCTGAGTAGTGTGCTCTATGTGGCCGCCGGGAATCATGACATTTATTTCACCTCGTTCGGTTTTTCCTGAGTTATAGCTGCCGCTGCACGCTGTCAGCATATTTAACGTGTTTTCATTATAAGAAAACACAGAGCCTCCGCAAGCTGATGAGTTCATTGTCAGAGACGGTCTGAGTGGATGAACGTCCATAGCCGCCATATAGTCAACAACAAGGTGATATGCTTGCATGTTGTCGCAATAGAAATGAACGACATCAGGCTTAAAGTAAGACTCCGCCAGTGGTGAAACGGCAAAAGCCTTAAGTTGTCCTTCCGGTAAACGTGGTTTTGTTTTTATAAATCTTTCCGCCTGCTGCATATCTTTGGTGTATTTCAGATGGGTTTTAATTTCAGCATCATCTAAAGATTTCCAACCAAATATATAGCGAGCATTTGCACAGCCCAGAGTTTCCTTTGTCCCCAGGACAGTTTGCCCTTTCATTCTCGATCCGATTTCAAACTGACAAAATGTTATCGGATGAACCGGTATATGGTAAGAAACATTATCCTTGAAATCCTCAAGCTCTAAATCATTAAAAAAAAATTTTACTGCTACAGGATAGTGCATGAGCCTTAACTCATTCATAAGGATGTTTTGTATTTCTTTATTGTTCATCATATCCGCCCACTGGTTTTTATTAACTCAGAAGCATTTTAAAATATTTATTTATTAATAATCAATGAAACGAACAGACTTACCAAAAAAACTATACAACATTGTCTAAAAATTATAGAAAAAACATGTTATTCCAATTCTAATTCAAAAGTAAACGCAGGCGGCTGGGAACAAGTGACCTCCCCTTACAGGGGATTCCCCTTTTAAGGGAGCTTACGTCAAGGAGCTTGTGACGAAGTCAACAAAGTTAGACAAATGAATTAGAATTGGAATTAATGCTTTAAGAACTGAGCAACATCTAATGTATGTTAAGAAACCCGTACTGATGTTTCCACTTGTTTAATGTCTCAAGGCTGTCAGTTACTTTAAAAACGTGAAAGCGCATCAAATTAAAAGCTTTTGATTCAATCTCCACACTGTATCTCCAGTTTGACATAAGCTCAGGGTAGGAGGTTCTAGTTAAAATCGTTGTGAAATTATGCTTTTTAAAAAGCTCTCCCATCTCCGGTGTGTACTTATCTCTCAACATAAAACCCTTTCGTTCTGCATAGTATAAAATCCTCGGATTCCAATCAAAATCGGCAATTACTACGTATTCGTTGTCAGCGGTTACGGTTTTTATGAAATCAGGAAGGGTTATTTTAGGCGGGTATATGTTTTGAACAAGTGGAAATGTCAGGCGGGCTAACACATCAGGAAGCGTTGTCAGTGTGATAATAACAATGGAGGCAATAAGGACAATCCTCTTTCTATGCACTAACTTACAGAAAAAAGCATAAACTGAAAACCCAATGATTACAGACACAAGCGGGCTTACAGCCATCAGATAATAGTCGTGAATTGTGAAGAGATTAAAAAAGACGGAAATCTCAAAGACAATCCCAAAGAAGCTGAAGAAAAAAAACAGTGCAATTTTTTTGTTATCCCTCAGAGCGTACCAAACACCGATTGGTAAAAAGAATATAAAAAATCCAGGTACTATGCTGTGTAAGGATTTTATGACTTTTAACCAGTTGCCGGTTTCAAGCCTTTGCCTGATAGTGCCGTAGTTCCACTCTGTGAGATTTTTTGAGGTTAGCCATACAGTAAAAGGTGAAGCGTTTTTTACATAATCTGTGTAGAGTACCCAGCCGTAACCGAAAACAAGTGGAATTATAAAAACAATACATAGCAGAGCAATGAGTTTTCCGGTTTTTACAGAGAGTTCATCCGGCAGCAGGGTGGAGCCTTTATCTATATGTTTATCAACAACATAATATGCTGAGAAACCAATCATCACAGGAATGAAGGCTAACACAGTGGTGATTTTGGTTAAATACGCAAAGATTCCCATGACTATTGATATGTAAAAATTTAAAGAAAAAAGAGTTTTTTTATTTTCGAGCCATTTGATAAAAAACACTAAAAACCCGAGGGAAAATGCAACGGAGCAATAGTCAATCATACATGTGCGGCTCCAGATGATTGTAAAGGGATTAAAAAGGTAATAAAAGAGAATAAAAACTGGTGGCAGATGTTCTTTAAAAATAATTTTTAAAATCAGATATAAGAACAATGCCGAAATATAAAAAAAGAAAATATTGGTAACTCTGCCAGCGGTGTCAATATTGCCGATACCTGACTTAGCCAACACGGCGGCAGTGATTTGAAAAACCGGAAACTCAAAAGGCACCTTCCACGGGGGGCCAAACAGTGGGGTTTCATAGTTAAAAACTTTAATTCCATCCCTGACAAATGTCTGTATGGTTATGGCGGTCTGGGTTTGTCTGAAGGCATGAATGGTGTCAAAAAGGGGCGAGTTTATATTAACAAGTCTTATTGCCAGCGACAGAATAATAAAAAACCAAAACACAAATGTTATGGCCTTGCCTTTGAGTTTAAAACTACCGCGCAACGTTGTCTCTCCTCCACATCATTTATTGGCAACATAAACTTACCTTTAATATCCTTCAGAATATCTTTTAGTTTACCAAAATCCTCTCTAAAAATATCTCTTTACCGTCAGGCTCTCCCAAATTCCGGCAGTGAACATGTTAATAATTTATAGGAATCATATAAGGAGATTGAATCTGCACGTTCCACATACAGAGAACTTAGAAAAAAAGGCAAAACTAAAGAGGCCGGAGAGATAGCGCAGGAATATCCTGTGATGCTGAGTTTAAGCAGATTTAACGAGACATTAGGAAATATCAACAAGGTAGTTGACAGGGTCTATAATAGTGCGGCCATGGGTTCAGAGGAAAAAAGAAGGACTATTGACCAATTACGCTTACGCTCTGACGAAATAACCAAAAGAGGTAACGAGCTAATTAAGAAAAGTACAGACTTAAGAAAGAAGGCGGCTTTAGCAGGGTAGGGGGTTAAGCGCTTACGTTAACGGCTCAACCTTACGTAAGCCCCTTGAATTTTTTTGTTTTTATGATATATTAAGAACATGGCAACAGCAATAGACACATTAAAGATATACGAACGGCTGAAAAAGGCTAATCTTGGGGATGAGGCTGCTAAAGAGATTGTAATTGTTTATTGTGGATTGGAATTAAGATTTGGTTTTAATGATAGCATGTAAGCGCAGGTGTTGTCAAGAGAGTTGACTTTTTTTTCTCTATATGATAGTCTAAAGACATGGAAAACAGAGAAGAGATAAAAGAAGTCGTTCTTGAGGCATTGGGACAGGTTATACCGCAATTAATAGAAGCAATCGATAAGAAGGTTGATGCTAAGTTTGAGGCTTTTGAAAAGAAGGTTGATGACAGGTTTGAAGCCTTTGATAAAAAAGTTGATGCTAAGTTTGAGGCTTTTGAAAAGAAGGTTGATGACAAGTTTGAAACCTTTGATAAAAAAGTTGATGCTAAGTTTGAGGCTTTTGAAAAGAAATTTGATAAAAAAGTTGACGCTAAGTTTGAAGTCTTTGAAGGCAGAGTGCGCCAGATATTTCGTGAGGAACTTGATAAATCAGCCTTCTCGGTAGACCATCCTATTAAACTTACAAGAGTTTCGTAATTTTTATCCAAAATAAAGAAAAACATTAAAGCGGGCGACGGGATTCGAACCCGCGGCCAAAAGCTTGGGAAGCTTTCACTCTACCACTGAGTTACGCCCGCAATTATATGAATAATAACACTTAACAGCCACTCCTTGCAAATGTTTTTTTCTTTTAACAATATGTCAGTTAATTTTACAGGTTATTAATATTTTATACACCGGTTTTATTCTAATATTTCAAAGACTTAAACAATTTATTAACAAAACATCCCTGAGATTGCCTATAATCCGTCAGTGAAAAAACTTCTCAAAGAACTGCCAATGAAAATAAATGATACCTATCCCGAACATATTGTTTTACATAATATTACTTATCGGACATTATTTCTAAACATCTTCTGTTAATAAATTGTTTGTATTTGCCATAAAACCCCCTGAGATTGCCGTTGCCATGTTGGTTTACCGAAATTGTACAAATATTAGGCAAAATTTTATTCTTTATTTAATAAGAAGTTAGAATGTATTTATAGGATTGCCTGTCAGTGAGCCGCCATTGTAGGCTGTAACTATAAGACTTATAAGGGATTTCTCTGTTATCGGGATGTTACACGCTTCCTGCAATGTTACTTTAAGATAGTTGTCAGTTGTCACCTGTCTGAGAGCTCCGTCACTTCTTTCCACAATTGCTTTGAGTATCCGTCCTTGCTGGTTTTTCATATACGAATTCTTAAAATTATCGGACAACGTCCGTAGTTTAGATGCTCTTTCTTTTTTTATCCTTCCTGTAATGTGGTTAGACATATTAAAGGCTTCAGTGTTTTTTCTCTTTGAATATGGAAACACGTGCAGATACGTTAACGGTAGCATTGAAAGAAATTTGTATGTGTTTTCAAAATGCACATCAGTCTCGCCCGGAAATCCCACAATGACATCTGTGCCAATTGAGATGTTTTCAATTTCACGCCTTAACCTTGTTGTGATTTCCCTGAACTGCTCTGTATTATGAGGCCTGTTCATCAATTTAAGTATCTCATTATCACCGCTCTGAACTGGTATGTGAATATGCTTACAAACCCGTTCATCTTTAAGGAGTTCAAATAAACCCTCATCAATCTCATTGGCCTCTACAGAGCCTATCCTGAGCCGAATTCCGCCGGTGTTACAAAGAATATTTTCAATTAATGTTGAAAGTGTTACTTTCGGAGGTTTTAAATCCAGCCCGTAATGTCCGATATGTACTCCTGTGAGCACTGCCTCATTAAAACCGTCTCGCTCCCATTGTGCAGCCTCCTGCACTATATCCCACACGCCTCTGCTCCTTGACGCTCCGCGTGCCCTGGTAATTACGCAGTAAGAACATTTGCAGTTACAACCGTCCTGAATTTTTATAAAGGCACGGCTTCTGAATGTTGTTGCCGATACTGTGGGTCTCTCTGTGTTTTCCATAACGCCATGGGTTGCCAACTTCATTTTAAAGAAATCTGTTTTGTCCTCATTTTTTATAATTTCAATATTAGAACCAAGCTGTCGTATTTCACTCTCACCGGTCTCTGAATAACACCCTGTCACAAAAACCCTGCCGGATGACCTCAGCGCCCGCCTGATTAACTGTCTTGACTCATAATCGCTCTTTGCAGTGACTGTGCAAGTATTTATGATACAAATATCGGGGTTTTGTTCTAATCCAACAGGTGTGTGGAAATTCTCAAGAAAAGCCCTCTCTATTGTTGCCGTCTCTGATTGATTTGCCTTACAACCTAAAGTGATTATTGAAAATTTCATTATACAACGAGCTCACCGTCAAGTGAATGTTTAAAGCCCTCCGTTATCCGCACTATAACGGCCATTCCCCTTTTAGTGTTTTCATCAGGAGAGAAATTCACTATTTTATTTGAGGCTGCCCTTCCAAACCATCTTTCTGCATTGGTTTCACTCTTACCCTCAACCAACACCTCGATGCGCTTACCCTGAAGAGTTTTGTTCTTCCTTTCCGTAATTTCATCTGCTATTGAAAGAATCTCGGCAAGTCTTTGAGATTTTACAGAATCATCGAGCTGGTTTTCCATAGTTGCAGCCCTTGTATCCGGCCGTGGGGAATATTTAAATGCAAAAATACCGTCAAATTCAATTTCCTTAAGTGCCCTGACAGTCTCTTTATGATCATTGTCGGTCTCGCCCGGAAATCCGGCAATTAGGTCGGTTGTAATGGCAATGTCAGGGACATGTTTGCGCAGTAGCTGTATCTTATTATAATACTGTTCATATGTATAATTTCTGTTCATAAGTGAAAGCACACCGGTTGAGCCGGATTGAAGAGGAAGGTGAATGTGATTACAGATTTTTTGAGTTTTCCCCATTGTAACGGCAAGCTCCTCGTTTAAGTCCTTGGGGTGAGAGGTGATAAAACGGATTCTAAATATGCCTTCAATTTCACTTATCATAGTTAAAAGCTCTGCAAAGGTGCAATTGCCGTTATATGAGTTAACGTTTTGCCCAAGCAGCGTGATTTCTTTATAACCACGCCGGGCCAGCTCCTTCACCTCTGAAATGATATGGCCATATGGCCTTGAGCGCTCCCTGCCCCTTGTGTAAGGCACAACACAGTAACTACAGTAGTTGTTGCAACCATACATAATGTTGACCCATGCACGTAAGTCGTTATCTCTGTGGGTTGGCAGCTGCATTTGATATATGTCAGTGTTTTCGTCTTTCTCCTGAGTAAAAGCCGTCCGTTTTTCATCATAAAGAAACTCCTTAAGGTTGAATATATTTTGAGGGCCAAAGGAGAAATCCACTGAGGGGTGTGACTTAAGAAGTTTCTTTCCCTGTTGCTGGGCAATGCAGCCGGAGACGGCGATTTTTAATTCCGGTTGTTTTTTTTTCTGTATGCTTAATTTACCAAGATGACTGAGGAATTTCTGTTCCGCCTTCTCTCTGATGCTGCAAGTGTTCAGAACCACTAAAGAGGCTCCATCGGGGGTATCTGAAATGTCGTAGCCCTCCCCTTTCAAAATACCTTTTATTTTTTCCGAATCGTGAACATTCATCTGACATCCCCATGTATGAATATAGGCTGTCAATTTATCTTTTTTCATATGTGTTCCTAATAGTTTAATATTTCAAGAAAATCAATGTAGTCATGTCTTTCGGGCTCAGCTATGGTGCGTTTTCTTTTTTCAAACTCCTCACGAGCCTTAGCAAGATCCCCCTTTAAAAGTTGATCTATTTTTATGGCTTTTATGAGATTTTCAGAGGCCTCCCCGTAGCGTCCCATAGAGTTCAGCACCAGAGCTATACCCATGTAGGAGCTGCTGCTTTTCATATTTCTCTTTAAAGATTCATTAAATGCACCAAGAGCCTCACGCATCTTTCCTGTGCGGTAGTACGAATATCCGAGATTATTGTAAGCTCTGTCAGGTTTTTCATAGAATTGGTTTTCAAGTGCCTTTTTAAAATATTTTATGGAATCTTCCCACTGCCCCATTCTTGCATAGGTTATGCCCAGGTTATTGTGGGCTTCAGAGTAATTGGAATCTGATTTTATTGCTTTTTTAAAAGCCTCAATCGCACCTTGCATATCCTGAAAATGCAGACAGGTAAGGCCAAGGGCATTGAGTGATTCCTTGTCGTCGGGGTCTGTCTCAAGAGCTTTTTTAAACTCAATCTGAGCGCCCTGAAAGTCCTGCTCATTTATCTTGGACATGCCCATCTTATAGTGTGAAACCACTCGTCTGTCCTTGTTATCGGAAGCATTCATTGATGTTGCACAGCAACACAACATGGCAGACAGTGCCGCCGGTAAAACCGTTACTTTTAGCAAAGCTCTAATCAAACCAACCACCTCCGTAGTACTACTGTTGAGTATTATCATTTCTTATATAGTCTCATTTGCGTCGTATAATCTTAATTTCACCAAAGTCTTGCTCCTGAGAAACAAAAGCAAGCCCCAGTCTGAGGATTTCAAGCAGTGCCAGAAACGATACAATCATATTCACCCTGTCCTCTGTTTCTTTAAAGAGATCATTAAATATTATCTCACCTCCTATTTCAAGCCTCTCCATAATGATAGCAATTTTGTCCTTTAAGGTCAAGCTCTCTCTGGTAATACGCCTATCCATAGAGGGTTTTTTATCTATCAGAGAGGAAAACGCCTTCAAAAGCACATACAGGTCAACGTTAAACAGTGTTTGCTCAACACTTCCCTTATCCACCTCCTCAACCCACTGGGGTTCCCTGAAAAAATAAGTTTCCCCGAAAGCCTCTTTTTCTTTAAGTGCTAAGGCGACCTCTTTAAATGACTGGTATGCAAGAAGTTTTTCAACAAGTTCAAGACGGGGGTCATCCTCATCGTCAAGTTCATCCTGCTGCTGCACAGGCAGAAGCATCCGTGACTTTATGTGTATCAGGGTTGCAGCCATTACGATAAATTCACTTGCTATGTCAACGTTGAGCTCTTTCCATGCCTCCAGGTAGTCCAAGTATTGTCTTGTTATAAAGGCAATAGGAATGTCGTAAATGTCTATCTTGTTTTTTTGAATCAGAGAAAGCAACAAGTCAAGGGGGCCTTCAAAAACAGGAAGTTTTACTTTAAGTTCCTGCTCCATCTATGCTTTAAATAAAGTGTTTTCAATAAGAACAAATACAAAAACAGTGACGCTTATATAGCCGTTGATATTAAAAAAAGCCATATTGAGTTTACTGAGGTCATCAGGTTTAACCAACGAATGTTCATATATTAAAAGCGCTGCAACCACGGTTATTCCGATAAAGTAAAGAAATCCCATCTTAAAGATGGCCCCGGTTACAGCAAGAAATACAAACGTCAGCAGATGAAAAAACCTCGATATGGTTATAGCTCTTTTGACCCCGAATCTACGTGGTATAGAGTAAAGGCCGTGTCTTCTATCAAAGTCGACATCCTGAAGGGCATAAAGAATATCAAAACCGGCAAGCCAAAACACCACTGCCAAAACAAGCGGAATTATAGATATGGAAATATCGCCTCTTATGGCAATCCATGCTCCAAGGGGTGCTCCGGATATTGCAACACCAAGAAACAAATGTGAACTCCACGTGAAGCGTTTAGTATAAGAATAAAAAAACAAAACAGCTAAGACAAGAGGTGAGAGCTTAAGACACAAGGGATTTAACATGTACGCCGACACCACAAACAGTGCTGAAAAAACTGCGGTAAACACAGAGGCCTCTGCTGTTTTAACTGCCCCGGAAGGTATCTCCCTGTTTTGAGTGCGGGGATTGAGTGCATCAATTTTTCTGTCGGCTATCCTGTTTAGTCCCATAGCAGCAGAGCGCGCACTAACCATGGCTACCGTTATCCAGAGAATTTCCCTTGCCCCCGGTATGCCACCACCAGCCAAAATCCCGGATGTAAAGGCAAATGGCAGCGCAAAGACAGAATGGGAAAACTTTATCATTTTCAGATAAAGTACGGTACGTCTTAAAAAGTGTGGTGTTATTTTGATTTGGAAACCTGTTTTAACAATAATGAATTTTCCAACGCTATGGAGACCTCTTCACAAAGAGCCATGGCAAAGTCTATCTCATCTTTTGTAAAGTCTCTGTGTTGTGTGGTTAGAAGCCGTAACACTCCGATTGTTGTATTATTGTATGACATCAGGGGGACAGCTAAAAGGCTCTTTATGCCTTCTTCCTTTGCCTCCCTGTGGTACATCACCCTCGGGTCTTTACTTATGTCGTAGATGGCTACCGGTTCACCTTTAAGAGCCGCTTTTATGTTTTCCTCTACCTCGACATCACCACGGTCAAGGTACTGGCTGCTTAGTCCGGAGGATGCCATAAGTTTGAGCTTATTCGTTTCAGGGTCTATCAGTCTTATAGTGGCGGCCTTTGTATTCATTACTTCAGGAAGTTTTTTCACGATTAAATTTAAAATCTCACCAAGGTCCTTGTGCTTACTCATAAGCTTTGTTATTTCCTGAAGAGTTTTTAAGTATGTCACCTCTCTGTATTTCTTTTCATACATTCTTGCATTTTCTATTGCTATCCCGCACTGTTCGGCTAAAAAAGCGGAAAAGTCCGTTTCCTCCTGTGTGAAGTTTTTATACCATCCAGTGTAGATACTAAGTATCCCGATTAATTTTTTTCTTACCTGAATAGGTACGGTTAATATACTCTTTATACCCTCTTCTATAATGTTCTTTTTATTGAGGACACGGCTGTCTGTAGTGGCATCGTAAATTGCAACCGGTGACAGATTAAGCTCCTGCATAATTCTTATATCTTTTTCATGTGGAAACGGGATGGCCGGGTTTTCGAGATAGAGGTACCGAAGTGCCTGAGAAATGTTCATATCCTTCAGGGGGGCGTTAGCAAAAAAACTATCCTTCAGCCCGCATGAGGCCACAACTGTGAACTTTTTTGTCATCTCATCTACAAGCTTTATTGTAACAGCCTTCACCCTGAATGCATCGGCTATCTTTTTTACTATGCTTTTGAGAACCTCCTCAAGTTTTAGCGAGGAGCTTACCGCTTTTGAAATCTCCCGAAACAGTCTTAAATATTCCTTTTCACGAGTAACCAAAGTTTCATATTCTTTTGCATTCATTATAACTATTGCAGCCTGTTCGGCTATTGCAAGCAGGAACTTTCTGTCCTCCTCGGCATAATCACGGGGCTCAGCCGTGTACATCCTGAGCACTCCAATTATCTCGTCTTTAAATCTTAGGGGAATTGATAAAATACTGCTTATCCCCTCTTTTTTAGCCTCTTTATAGTATTTGGAATCCTCATCAAATGTTATATCATACACGGAAACTTGCTTACCGGAAAGGGCGTCCTCTATGCTTTTATCAATTTCAACCGACCCTTTATTGACATACTCCTGACTCAAACCATAGTATGCCGCCACATCAAGAGTGCCGGACTTTTTATTTACAAGCCTGAGCAGACTTGCCTTCACATTCATAACTTTCACAATACTGGTTACTATCAGATTGAGCGTTTCATCTAAAGAAATACTTGAACTTATCACTTTGCATATGTTTTGATAACTTTCGAGATACACTCTTTTTTCAAATATCTTTTCAGAACAGTCAGGGCACATTCCATGGGTCGTCTCCCCCATGCCTTTAATGGCAAAGTACTCTTCTATTGTCTGCCATGAAGTATCGTCCGCCCTGATTTTCTTGCACCACCCGCAGACCATTTTTAATTGATTATCCATCAGTTTCCCGTTAAAATATTAAGTATTTCTTTATATTTTTGAGAGGTCTTCTCAATTACCTCAGCCGGAAGCACCGGCCCCGGATAAGTCTTATTCCAGTTTAGTGTAAGCAGATAATCTCTCACGATTTGTTTATCAAAACTCTCCTGAGCTTTTCCTGGAACGTATTTTTCCTTTGGCCAAAACCTTGATGAGTCCGGTGTAAGTACCTCATCTATCAAAATAATCTCTCCGTCACAGAGCCCAAACTCAAACTTGGTATCTGCAATGATAATCCCCTTTGACAAGGCATACTCGGAGGCCTTTTTGTAAATCTTTAAACTAAATTCTTTAAGCTTTGCCATATGGCCGGCACCGGCAATTTCTGAGGCCTCTTCAAATGTTATGTTAATATCGTGGCCGCTTTCAGCCTTAGTGCTGGGTGTAAAAATAGGTTCATGGAGTTTATCCGATTCCTTCAGACCGGCAGGCAGATTAATCCCGCAAACCTTCCCGCTTTTTTTATACTCACTCCAAGCCGAGCCGGAAATATACCCCCTCACTATACACTCAACCGGTGTTGTGACTGCCTTTTTTACAAGCAGCGCCCTACCCTTTAAACTCCCGGCATATTTATGGCAACCATCAGGAAATTCCGATATATCAGCACTTTGAAGGTGATTTCCTACAATATCCTTTAAAAATGAAAACCAGAAAACAGAGACAGCAGTCAGCACCTGCCCCTTTGACGGTATGCAATCGGGAAGGACAACATCAAAAGCAGATATCCTATCTGTTGCGATAAATAAGAGATATTGGTCTATCTCGTAGATATCTCTCACCTTACCCCTTCTCAGTAATTTCAAATCTGTAAAATCAGTCTCTCTTACGCTGCCCATTAAATCTTTCCTTTGCAAGCCATTTTTCAGTACTTTTGCAGGCCGTTTTCAGTACTTTATGTCTCTATGAAAAAATCAAATTTAGTTACTAACATAGTAAATGATAATAGAAATTCTTGTCAAGGTTTAACTATTTTCTTTTTTTTTATAGTGATTGACAAAAGATATATTTGTTCTATATTATACTTAATGGGCTGTATGAATCACATTAAAAAAACTAACAGGGAAGAACGGATAAGGTTATAGATATGATAAATCCTAAACAGAAATTAGCCAGTGCAATAGTGTTTGCATCAGTTTTTTTGGGTAGTTTTATGGGGGCGGCAATAACTATAATAACAACTCCTAAGACAGCCGCAAAGGAATTGAAGGACAAACTAGGTGATACCGCAGAGGTTTTTAAGGAGAATATGACCGAGCACCTCGACAGTGCTGCAATAAGACTGATAGAAAACAGCACTCACTTTTTGACTAAGACTAAGATGACCATCGGTAACTATGACCACATTTTAAGCACCATAAAAGAGTCTTTGCCGGGCATCTTAAAGAAACAGTGATTCATTGCGGCTTTGTGTTATTCCAAATTATAGTTCAAAAGTAGAAGCAGGCGGCAAGGAACTGGCGACGCCTCCCTCACAAGAGATTCCCCTTGTATGTTTCAATAGAGAGTGAACTTCCCCCGAATTAGTGGACAACCTGATAAGATGGAAAAAAGAAAATACAGGGAGAGTTATGTTCAAAAATATATAAAATGATGAAAATCCATATTGATTTTAGTATTGTTGATGAAAAAATAAACTTTTTGTAGTGGAAAAAAATGGATAGTCTGCTGTAATCTGAAATTTCTCCTCAAAAATCCCTTTTAACGGGATACAGGTTTTTCTATATCGGATTTCGGGACCTGCATTTGCATTTTGGTGGCTATTTTGATATTATATAGTATCAATAATGATTACAGTTACGGCACTCAGTACATTAAGGAGGTCGTCAAAATGCCATCTACATTAAAAGAGGCAATTGATTCTATTAAAGTGTTACAGGGGCAGCAGGAAACCGGCAGAAAAACTTCAGAAGAACTTTTAGGGAAATATAAGGGTATTATCCCTGCAGGAAAAACATCGTCTGAATTTATTAGAGAACTTCGACATTCGTCATTTGATAAAGTAAAAGGTTGAGAAGTGGAGTTTTCTAAGGTTTTACTTGATACGGATGCTGTGATTAATTGGCTTATTGAAGAGACTGAAACCGTATCTGGTAAAGAACTGTGGAAAGCGCCGTTTGAGATAGTACGTCTTATTGAAGATAGAAGCATTTTAGGATTCATCTCCCTTACAACACTTCTTGAAATCCGATATTTACTTCGTAGAAAAAAATCATATCATGATTATCAAATAGAAGAGGATATTTCAAAAATAACAGGCATTTTTGATGTTATTATACCTGATGAAATAACTCTGCTTAAGTCAAATTCTCTCCAATCAGCCCGTCCGCTTGATCCTTTTGATGCAATACATCTATCTGTTGCCTTGGGATTGAAACCAATTACTTTAATTTCAAGAGATAAAGAATTTATTAACGTGGCAGGAAATCTCGTAGATGCCTTAACCCCCGAAAATTTTATAAAAACTGTTAAACATTAATTTCAGGAGAATATCTATTACATCCACAACCTACACACTCCATCACTCCCTATACCACCAATGACCCTCTACCACCTTCCTCTTCGTTTTAATAAACACATCTATCAACTTACCCCTCTTAACCACCCGAATTTCACACTCCTGACTAACCCTATGGCATTCAGTGTCAATTGTAAGCGTCAAGTTAACCCCACCCGTGATTTTTTATGTAAACAGTTTTCGGTCTATATATTGTGGGAGCAGGGCTCTGTAATCATTTTCATCTTTAGCATAAGGCAGATGTTCAAAGATGTAGGTTAAATATTTATAAGGTTCAAGTTTATTTGTCTTTGCGGTTTCTATCAGGCTGTATAAGGCAGCACTGGCCTGCCGCTCCACGAGGGTGCCCGGAGAACAGCCAATTCTTACGTCCCAGCACAAAAGGTCTGATGGCATTCTCTATCAAATTGTTGTCGGGCCTTAATCGCCCATCCTCTATATATCGTACAAGTCTGTCCCATTGGTTCAGTGTATATCCTATATCCTTACCCAATAAGCCCTTCGAAGGTGTTATGTTGGCCACTTTAATCAACCATTTATGAAATTCCTCAAGTATTGGCTTAGCCTCCCCTTGTCGAATTCTATAAATATCCTCAATTGAAAGTCCAAACTCTTTTGACTGCTACTTGGTATGCCATTAGTAAACGTAATTTGGATGTAACAGTGGGTTCTAATGGTAGGCATTTTGTAGTTTCAAATGATGAAGAGGGTTTAACTGATTTGGTAAGCCGGATAAAAAAGATAGGCGAAGTAACAGTGGTAATGGAGGCAACATCGGGTTATGAAAGACTTCTTAAAGCTGGTAAACAATCTAAAGTCGGGATAGTCGCCTGTATGCATAAATTGCTTATTATAATGAATAGCATAGTTAAAAAAAGACAATTATGGTCATCCGGAAAACCGACATAGATGTAAGCAAAACGAGTAGAGGAGTTAAAATTAAAGAAGATAATAAGAAGTAAGAGATCAGCGGAGAGGTTAAGCAAAAAAAGGGTCTTTACCCACTCAAAACGTGAAAGAACCTTTTTTTTAAATTTTACTTGACGTCACGGTTGCTTCAGGGGAGACGCCACGGAGCTTGTGACTAAGCCAACAAAGTTAGACAAATAAATTGGAATTGCTAACTTTTACAAGCTGAAGTCGGCTAAGGATATCCTGTTGTTTTCAAAAGAGGCGTACTCTGTGTTGTTTTTGGAGTCCTTTATCTTTATTTTAGGACTAACACCAAGAGTTTCTTTGGCATGGGCTATAGTTTTTATAAAATCTTTTCTTTTGTTAAGTGCGCTTTTTTTCCAAATGATTCCATCAACTCTTACCACAAGGTATCCCTCTTCCTCGCTGTAGTCCTTCACAAATAAATAACTGTTTTTTATGAAAATATCATTCAATACATTCTCGGCGGTTTCTATTTCCTTTGGATCGGTACTTTTTTGTGGAACCTTGGTTTCAACCCTGCCGAAACTCCCCGTAAACAACATTATCGAATATATGAAAATCACAGCCGCTAAAAGTATTATACTTGCAAATTTCACAACATTAACTTTCTTTCCTTTGCATTGAACAGAACTGTCCATTAAAAAGCCTCCATGGTTTTTGGTTACATCATACAGACACTTAAATCAGTGTACCATATATATAAAAATTAGTAAAGAGTAAAAAAAGGTTTTACAAGAGTTTCTTTCTAAAAAAAAATCTCCGGTCTCATGTGATAGGATGCTGATAAAAAAATAAAAAAATTATTGACTTGCAATCTGTAGTATGTTATACTATATGTGTAGTATTATAGCTAAAGGGGAAGTCTAATATTATGGATATAAGCTTATATAATATTAGCAGCTTTAAAAACACCGTCAGTGTCTTAGGTGGCGGCAAGAGGGAGCAAGGTGGGCAAAACGCTACTTCATCTTTGCCTACTGGGCAGGCAATTGCCTCCGCAATAAACGAAAACATCTCACCTGCTTCCATTTATACTCCACCAAAGCTTAACCTGCTGGACCAACTCAGCAAGTCCATGTTGCAAGCGCAGCAAGAGCAGCAGGAAGATAAAAAAAATGAGAAAGATAACTCCGGCGGTTCTGTTAAGGAAGATGAAGAAAATCCTTTAAAGCAGTCTGTAAGCAGTCTGAAAACTCTCTTTAGCGGTACTCAGAGTGCAGAGACAATGCCGCCCTCATCAAATTTACTGTTTACCACGGAACATAAGAAAGCCCTCAATTCATATCAGAGTGCTTCCATGGACTTCACTAACACCACAAAAAAAGGGGCACTTGTGAATTTCTCTGTTTAGCCTTATCAACCCCTGTGATTAAGCCACTTTCAATAAGGACAATTCCTCAAGAGAAAACACCTTATCAATGTCGAGTATCATCACAAAAGAATCGTCCTTTCTACCCATACCCGCAATAAAGTCTCCACTAAGGGTAGTACCAATTTTGGGGGGTTCTTCTATATTAGCAGAGTCCATTCCAACAACCTCATCGACAGCGTCGGCAAGGGCACCAAGAGCAGTGGATTGCCCCTCTATTGAGACCTCTACAATTATAATACACGTATTTACAGTCTTCTGAGTTTCTGACATAGAAAACTTAAGCCGTAAGTCTATCACAGGCACAACGCTTCCCCTGAGATTAATCACACCCCGCATAAAACCCGGTGTCCTGGGCACCTTGGTAATGGTATCAAACTCAAGCACTTCTTTCACCTTCATTATGTTAATGGCAAAAACCTCGTCACCTAACTTAAATGTTAAAAACTGGTTATTTTCTTCCGGTATATTTGTTTCCACCCAGAAATCCCCCCTTTGTTAAAACTGTATTGTCTTTATTTGTTGCCTGCCACCGTTTTGACTATAAATGAGCCTCCATAAATCGATACTGCCAAACTTATACCAAGTTGCAGTCAAAAGAGTAACGAGGCGGCAAGGAGAAAGCGACACAGGCGTACTATGCTCGTACGTCAAGGAGCTTTCGACAAAGCCAACAAAGTTAATCGAATGAATGCAACTTGGTATTATCATGACACTGCAACTTCTTAGTATAGGTAATCATATTTTAACAGGTTTTGTCAATTTTGAAACGCCTCCCCCTACCCTTACGCCCGGGACACTGATACCAGGTTGCAGTCAAAAGAGTAACGAGACGGCAAGGAGGAAAGCAACGCTTTAGTACACCCCGGAGCTTTTAACGAAACCAACGAAGTTAGACAATTGAATGCAGCTTGGTATTAATTCCTATTATCTCCTTTAATTTCAACATCTTTACTCGTTTTTCTCTCCTCTATATCGGATTTCGGGTTTTCCTGTCCCATAGACTTTTTATTCTAAACATGCTAATATAAATAGCTTAATCTATGAGGATGCGCTGTTAGTCAAATGGTGTATAAAAAAAAGCAAATAAAATTGTAATAGCATAATGTTTGACAAAGAAACCTGGGAAAGATTAATACAAGAGTTTTTACTGGAAAGCACTGAGTCAATAGGACACATTGAACGGGGTCTTCTGGAGCTGGAGGCTAATCCTGAAAGCGGGAAAGGGTTGATAGAGGACGTTTTCCGCCATATGCATACGGTAAAAGGTAATTGCCGGATGCTTGGCTTCAGCAGACTTGAGGAGTTAGCCCACTGTGCAGAAAACGTTCTGGATATTTTACGGGATGGAACACTCACCATAAATCGCCAAATCGGTTCAGCTCTGCTTGAAGTGGTTGACCGTGTTTACAGTGTTCTTAAAGCTATTGAAAAAAATGGAGAAGAGGGTAATATTGATTTTAGTATTCTGATTGATAAACTACAACATATTCAAACGACGGTAACTTCAACTCAGAATTTACACACTTCCAATACTCTTGATTTATCAGAGTTTGACTTTGACGATAAACCAAAACCTCCGGATGCCGTCAGCACCGGCACGACGGCCAAATACAACACAGAAGAGTCATCAATAAGTCTTGAGACTATACACCTGCCGATTACACGTTTAGATACCCTGATGAATATAATCGGAACTCTGGTTGTCACGTTTAATCAACTGAGGTACTGCCTTACTCAAAATCGCAAGGATTACCAACAAATGCTCGATGGTATGGAGCAACAACTACAGCAAATGCAGGATGAGGTACTGAAATACCGCCTTCAACCGGTTGGGCGTGTGTGGGAAACATATCATCGGCTGGTGAGAGAGCTTGCCGTGGAATCCGGCAAGAAAGTTTATCTGAGCATGAAGGGAGAGGATACCGAAATTGACCGCACAGTACTTATGTCGCTTAAGAGCATCTTGGGACATATGATCCGAAATGCCATAGATCACGGAATAGAACCCCCTGATGTAAGACTTGCCAAAGGGAAATCCGCCTTGGGTAAAGTCGAGCTGTCCTCTGAACAAAGACAAGGCTATATTTACATGGAAATCGCCGATGACGGCGCAGGGATTGACTTAAACCGTGTCAAATTAAAGGCGGCAGAGGCTGGTCTTATTACACCTCAGCAGGCTCAAACCATAGACGATACAACAGCCTTTAATCTTATCATGGAGTCCGGGTTTTCCACCACAGAAACAGTCAGCAAGATATCAGGCCGTGGCATTGGCATGGATGTGGTGAAAAAAACTGTGGAAAAAGCGGGTGGAACACTTTCAGTCTCAAGCACCACAGATAAGGGAACCTGCTTTTCCATACGCATACCCCAGACTATGGCTATTGTCCCTGTTTTGCTGGTTTCAACGTCAGGGGAGCACTTTGCAGTTCCACAATCAGGCATTGTTGAATTACTCTCTTTTTACGGTGATGAGGTGAAGGGAAATGTTGAAAAAAAAATGCACTCTCTGATGGTTCGCTCACGGGAGCGTTTACTGCCTCTTATAAGACTAAAGCAGGTTCTCAGTGAATGTGATGCAAACAACGATAATATCAGCGAGCTGCTTCTAAAAGAACAATGCCACGTGGTAATATTACACAGCGATGAGGGTGACTTCGGCCTGGAAGTTGACGGGATAGAAGAAACAGTAAATTTGGTTGTAAAGCCCTTAGCACGTATGTTTTCTCATATATCCATCATCTCAGGAACCGCTCTTATGCCTGAGGGCACAGTGTCGTTTCTGCTTAATATTGCTGAAATCAGAAAATTTCAATATCAGCATGAAAAAATTTAAAAATAAATAAATTAACAAGGGAGATAATTATGGCGCAGAAAACTATCTTAATCGTGGATGACAGCTCTCTGGCACGTATGATGATAAAAAATGTGGTATCTC
The DNA here is from genome assembly GCA_039908095.1 of Nitrospirae bacterium YQR-1. NCBI lineage: Bacteria > Pseudomonadati > Nitrospirota > Nitrospirae bacterium YQR-1. The sequence goes on along the minus strand of JAMOBJ010000013.1, from coordinate 42,130 downwards.
AATCATTCCCGGACTGGGTTATATTAGAGGCCGGTAATGGTCAGGACGGCCTTAACCATGTTAAGAACCACTCTATATCCATAGCCCTGATAGATTTCAATATGCCCGGGATGAACGGAATTGAGCTGGCTGCAAAGTTAATGGAACTAGTCCCTGGTTTAAACGTTCACTTAGTGACAGCCAACATTCAGGAAACCATGAGGCAGAGGGCTGAAGCGATGGGAATCGGATTTATTAAAAAACCCGTATCCAAAGACGATATTATAAGGGTAATAGGCGCACTGGAAGGGGGGAAATAACTCATGGAATTAAGCGAACTGGAACAAGACGCTCTCAAGGAGTTTTTCAACATGGGGCTTGGAATGGCTGCTGATTCATTAAGCCGGATGGTCAAAAAAGAAATATTACTGTCATTACCTCAACTGGCTGTGGTTAGCCACACTGAAGCTGTAGATTTGGTTAATCATAAAGATGAGGGAAAGCTTGTTGCTGTAAGGCAGAATTTTCTTGGTGACCTTTACGGGACGGCGTTGTTGATTTTTCCCGGCGGTAAGAGCCTTGAGCTTGTCAGAACCTTACTTGGAGATGACGTTCCACTTGAGACACTCACCGAGCTTGAACAGGAGACTCTGTTAGATGTGGGTAACGTTATATTGAATGCCTTTCTCTCCAGCTTTACACAGATGATGAGTATTGATTTCGAATTTGAGGCGGCGGAATTTCTCAAGGCTGACTGTGAGGCTCTCTTAGACATGTCCTCTCATAAGTTAACATCCTCGCAGCAAGGCGGCGTTACAGAGAATAGAGAACAGGCGTTTTTTCTTATGATGGACTTTAAAACAGCAGAGGACGAACAAAAGCATAATTCCCTCAGAGGATACGTCTTGCTGCTTTTTTCACAAGATGCTATGAAAACATTAAAGAAAGAAATTCAACAGATTATAGCAGGGCTTTAGCTTTCAAAGGTTTAACGATAAAGGTACAGATTAATCTATGATTGAGTTTGAATCAGACTTTTTGCTTTCGGTATTAGACAAGGGCCAGGATGGAATCGTAATTCTGGATTCCGAGATGCGTATAGTTTTTTGGAACCGCTGGATGGAAAAAACCTCCCGTATCATGAAACCGGATGTAACAGGAAAGGTTCTTACAGAAGTGTTTCCTGAGCTGCTTGATTCAAGAGTTATACAGGGTATAGAGAGTGCTCTTTCCCGCGGACTACCGACCACATTGTCTCACAGGCTGACCAACAGGCCGTTTCCATTGTTTCAACCCGCCTCCGACCCGTGTGAAAGTGAACGTATGTGTCAGGTTATCTATATAAGCGGCATACGTCAAAAAGACAGGGCTTTTATGTGCGTAATCCGTATTCAGGACATAAGCACAGTGGTTTCAAGGGAAGTGTTGCTGCGTTACCAGACAGAACAGCTTGAGATTGCCAAAGAGGCTGCCCTTAGCGCAAATAAGGCAAAGAGTGACTTCCTGGCTAACATGAGCCACGAGATTCGTACCCCTATGAACGCAGTTATTGGTATGACATACCTACTTCAGAAGACCCGTCTCGATGATAAGCAAAAAGACTATCTATCAAAAATACAATCTGCAGCCGTATCGTTACTGGGGATAATAAATGACATCCTTGATTTTTCAAAAATTGAGGCAGGCAAACTCGAAATGGAATACAGCGCTTTTCACTTAGATGAGGTGCTGCACAATGTATCTAATCTGATTACACTTAAGGCAGATGAAAAGAAACTGGAATTTTGTTTTTTTGTTGCAAAAAATGTTCCGCTTTCATTAGTCGGAGATTCGCTGCGTCTGGGCCAAATACTGATAAATCTTGCTAACAATGCCGTTAAATTCACATCAAAGGGTGAGGTTATTATTAACATTGAGGCTGATATGTTAACTGATGACAATGTATGTCTCCATTTTTCGGTAAAGGATACCGGTATTGGTTTAACCCGGAAACAAATAGACAACCTGTTCCAACCGTTTACTCAGGCTGATACTTCTACAACCCGAAAATATGGCGGCACCGGCCTTGGGTTAACTATATGCAAGCGGCTGGTAGAGATGATGCACGGCAAGATTTGGGTGGACAGTATTCAGGGTAGTGGTTCAACTTTCCACTTTACCGCCAACTTTGCCCGGCAAAACTCCGAACGCCGTCGCTTCCGTCTTCCGCAGGACAAATACGTGGGACTCAGGGTCCTGCTTACCGATGATAACGCAGCCTCACGTGAAATTCTTCAGCAGGCTCTTGAGTCGTTTTCATTTAAAGTAACACCGGTTGCCTCCGGTAAAGAGGCACTGGATGAGTTGACGCGCTCCGTTGACAATCCCTACGATTTGGTGTTTATTGACTGGAAGATGCCAGGGATGGACGGCATAGAGACTATAGAGGAAATCAACAGACTGCTTCCTCAAAGTAAAGTGCCTAAAATTATTATGGTCACAGCTTACGGCAGGGAAGAAGTTATTAGTGCCACTAAAACAACACATGTTGACTCGTTTCTTATTAAACCGGTGAGTCTTTCTATTATGTTTGATACCATCTTATCGGTCTTTGGTGAGGATGCAGCCAGGAGGGCCGTTATGCCCCACATGATAGAAACTGAGGTCGAGGGCATTGAAAAACTATCAGGAGCACGGATTCTTCTGGTAGAGGATAATGAGATAAACAGGCAGGTGGCAATGGAACTGCTTGAGATGAAAGACTTTGTGGTTGACACTGCCGTAAACGGACAGGAAGCAGTGGATGCCGTTATGAAAGACGGCTATGATGCAGTGCTTATGGATATTCAGATGGCCGTAATGGATGGTTTTGAGGCAACGGCAATTATACGGCAGGAGTTTAAAGATTTGCCGATTATAGCCATGACTGCAAATGTGCTTTCAGGGGACAGAGAGAGATGTATCGCAGCCGGAATGAATGACCATCTCGGTAAGCCTATTGAGCCTGCTATGCTATATAAAATTCTTACACATTGGATAAAACAAAGAGATTTTCAAAAAGACAGACAATTTTCTGCAAAGAATTCAGGTGGCAGCCGTCAGGTTGTAAAACTACCTGTCGGTTTTTGTGCAATAAATGTAGATACAGGATTAAGAAGAGTTGGCGGCAATGCCGGCCTTTATGTTAAAATGTTAGGCGGTTTTAGGGATAAGTATAAGGACTTTATGGCAACACTTAGAGATGAGTTGGCAAAAGGTGAACTTGATACTGTTTACAGGTTGGTGCACACTATGACGGGCGTATCCGGCACAATAGGGGCAATGGAGCTATATCCAGCCTCACAAAAGCTTGAGAGGGCACTGAAAGACGGAAATGATATGGCAGCTTTGGAGCCTCTGATAAATGTATTTCAGGGAGCTCTGGATGGTGTACTAGGGGAATTGTCAAAGCTTTGTGACACAGGGCATCAACATGTTGCAAATAAGCTTGACAATGAAAAACCAATGATAAGGATAAAGGTAGATGAGAAACTTACAGGTTCGATCCGCCAACTGGCTTTATTGCTTGAAAGCGGAGATTCTGAATCCTCAGTAGAACTTGATAAATTAAAAACAATGCTGAGAGATTATCCTGAAATCGGGGATTTGATAATTATTGGGAAACAGATTGAAGATTATGATTATGATAAAGCACTTGAAACCATGGTAAGGTTTGCGAAGTCATTAAATGTAAGCATATAGGGAGGTATGAAATGACAGAGCAAAAACGTCCGACAATTCTTATAGTGGATGATGAAAAGAGTAATATTGACGTCCTTGTTAATCTGCTAAACGGAGAGTATCGAACAGTGGTAGCTAAAAACGGAGAGCAGGCGTTAAAGCGTTTGAATCCAATTGACGATGATATAGATTTAATTCTTTTGGACATACTAATGCCGGAGATGGATGGCTACGAGGTATGCCGCAGGATTAAGAAAAATATAGATACCAGAGGTATTCCTGTTATTTTCATAACAGCGTTAGGCGAGATGGAGAATGAGACTGCCGGATTTGAGATAGGAGCAGTGGATTATATAACAAAGCCTTTCAAGCCGCCGATTGTTCGTGCAAGAGTACGCACACATATCGAATTAAAGCTCAGCCGTGACCTATGTGAAGCAATGGCCTGGGAGGACAGCCTGACCGGCATCCCAAACCGCAGGAGATTTGAAGAGTTTTTTGAATTTCACTGGAATAGTATAGGAAGGAGGAAGACTCCATTGTCCCTGATACTCATGGATATAGATTATTTTAAGCTCTACAACGACAACTATGGACACGGCACTGGGGATGAATGTCTGAAAACAGTTGCCTGCGCATTAAAAAATGCCATGCCGCGGACTTTGGACCTTGTTGCCCGCTACGGGGGAGAGGAGTTTGTCTGTGTACTTCCCGATACCGATTCAGATGGGGGAATAACGGTAGCAAACAGGCTGCTTGATGTTGTGAGGAATCTTAAAATCACACACGAATTCTCAGTGGCTGCAGAGCATATTACCATGAGTGCGGGAGTTTCAACTGTAAAAGCTCCAATAACGATAAATTCGGGCACACTGGTAGAAACCGCTGATCTGGCACTTTATGAAGCGAAGGCACAAGGTAGAAACCGGACTGTATTTCTACCTTGTTATATATATGGTTAAGGAATATATCTGCAAAGATGCCTCTATGTATGATATTAAAAACACAATAGCAACAGCACTAAAAGATGTGAGGTAAACGCGGTGGAACAGAAGCGTCCGACAATTCTTATTGTAGATGACGAAAAAAACAACATAGACGTTCTTGTTAATCTGCTAAGTGGAAAATATCGGATCGTTATCGCTAAAAGCGGAGAACAAGCTCTGAAACGTTTGAACCAAATTGATAATGATATAGACTTAATCCTTCTGGATGTATTAATGCCGGAGATGGATGGATATGAAGTATGCCGCAGGATTAAGAAAAATATAGACACCAACGGTATTCCGGTTATTTTCATAACAGCGTTAAGTGAAACAGAAAATGAAACAACCGGATTTGAGGCGGGAGCGGTTGATTATATAACAAAACCATTTTCACCTCCTGTTGTAGTTGCCAGAGTACGCACTCATCTTGAATTAAAACTCTACAGGGATACATGTGAGGCGATGGCCTGGGAGGACGGACTGACCGGCATCCCAAACCGCAGGAAATTTGAGGAGTTTTTTGGATTTCAATGGAATGCCACAGGAAGGAGAAGGGCTCCTTTATCTCTTATATTAATGGATGTGGACTTTTTCAAACGATATAACGATAACTATGGCCACGGTGCCGGGGATGAGTGTTTGAAATCAGTAGCGTGTGCGCTAAAGAGCGCTATGCCAAGGACATCGGATATTGTTGCACGTTATGGTGGAGAGGAGTTTGTTTGTGTGCTGCCGGATACTGATTCAGCCGGCGGCTTGAAGGTTGCGCACCGGCTACTTGATGCTGTGAGAAATCTGCAAATACCACATGAATTCTCAGATGCGGCAAAACATGTTACCATGAGTATGGGAGTTTCAACAGTAGCACCTCCTGTAAAAGTCAGTGCTTCTGTGTTGATAGAAACAGCAGATAAAGCACTTTACGAAGCAAAGGCAATGGGTAGAAATCAGGTTAAATTCCTGGCTCTAAACAACCCGATTTAAAAATTTAAAGAAGAGAAATATTACGGTTAAATCGGTATGAAATTGAATTCATTATAAGTGAGCCTAAGCAAAGAATATCCATTAAAGTAATACTTTATCTTCCAAGCAATTTATTTTTATAAATCTTACGCACTTTGTTCAAAAGCTCAAGGGTAGCCTCGTTTGTAAAATCCGTATATGTGAAAAGATGGGGTCTGTAATTGTCGCCGATATAAATTAATGTTGTCTCTGCGTAGATACCGTTTTTTAGATATATTCTGTGTGAGCGGTTTTTAGTTGTAGGGAGCACCACTTTGGCAAGTGTTAAATATCCAGGGTCTATGTTTATTTTTCTTGTACCTGCAATTGAGATATCTTTTTCTATGGCGATGGTTTTTAACTTAATATCTGCAATCAATCCAGTATTTATTAGATTATTAAAAAAAATAAAACGTCTTTTTATAGGAGTTCCCAGTTCTCCGGTATAGTAGGCTGAATGGTCCCACGGGGTTTCTTCAGATTCCATCAAAATTGTTCCGAGGCGGCCTATCAGTAAATCCTTTGCCTGCGTAAGGTAGTGCTCATCGGCATAGAGCAGGCCTGCAAATAAAACCCCCACCTCCGATTCACCGGATGGTGGCACTGTCAATTATCCCCGGCTTAGAAGTTCACTAAGCAACTGCTTACCTGATGCAGATTGCCAATCAATCGGGCCCAATATCCGTCTTACCAGAACACCGTTTTTATCTATCAGATACGTCTCAGGCACCCCTGTTAACCCCAATGAACGGGCGCTTGTGTTACCGGAATCAGTATATACAGGAAAGTCATAATTATACTTTTTCATGTATTTCTGTGCCGATGATATATCATCCTTATACAAAACAGTAACGATGTTTATATTTTGGGTTGTTTTTTGCTCATTATAAAAACTCTGTAACGACGGAATTTCATCCTTGCAGGCTGGACACCATGTCGCCCAAAAGTTAAGAATTAACGGTTTCCCTTTAAATGACTCATAGTTAACTGTTTTACCACTGGAATCGGTAAGTGTAAAGGCCGGTACAGCCGTCCCCTCTACGGAGTTTAAATTCACCACCATTCCCTTATTCCTGCCAAGTTGTAAGACTACAACTGCAGCTACTATCATCACCCCTAATATCAATGCCTTTGATGTTTTCATTTACCTGTCTTTACCTCTGTTGTTGATTTATCATTAATTAACTGCGCCTAAATCCACAGATATATATTCCAGTTCATCCGCCTCTGTAAAAACCGGGGTATTGTCACGTAACACAATCTTTATTTTGCGGACGTCCTTAAATCTACCCCTGAGGATTTCCTCTGAGAGCTGATCGTCTATCTCTTTTTGAATTGCCCTTCTCATAGGTCTTGCCCCGTATGCCGGTTGATAGTACTTCTCTATTAACCAGTCCTTGACACTGTCATCAAGCTCTATGGCCAGATCCTGCTCAATGAGCTGCTTATTAGTCTCATCTATGAGTAAATCCAAAATTGAGTATAAGTCCTCCTTTTCAAGCGGATGAAACACCACTGTCTCATCTATCCGGTTGAGAAACTCCGGGTTAAAAGTTTTTTTCAGCTCATCAAGAACATTGTCTTTTATTTTGGCATAAACGCTGGATTTTTCATTTCTCCGGAATCCCAATGGAGTAGCTTTTTCTATTAACCTTGCGCCCAGGTTTGAAGTCATAATGATAACAGTGTTTTTGAAGTCCACTCTTCTGCCATAATTGTCGGTAAGAGTGCCCTCATCCAGTATCTGAAGCAACACGTTAAACACATCATAGTGGGCTTTCTCCAGCTCATCAAACAATACTACTGAGTAGGGTTTTTTTCTGACCTTTTCGGTTAACTGCCCACCGTCGTCATATCCAATATAGCCAGGTGGGGCGCCTGTCAGCCGGGAAACATTAAACCTCTCCATGTACTCAGACATATCCAGCTTTATCAAAGCCTTCTCATCGTTAAACAAAAACTCTGCCAGTGCCTTGGCCAATTCGGTCTTGCCAACCCCTGTGGGCCCAAGAAAGAAAAAAGACCCAACCGGTTTCTTTCTGTTCTTTATCCCTGCCCTTGAGCGTCGTATTGCTCTGCACACGGCACTAATAGCGTCGTTTTGCGATATAATCCTTTTGTGGATTTCCTCTTCCATGTGCAAAAGGCGTTGAGTTTCCTCCTCCTCAAGTCGTGAAAGGGGTATGCCGGTCATTTTGGAAACCGTATATGCTATGTCATCTTCTGCCAACAGGGAGACTTCCCTACTGAGGTTTTCCTGCCATTTCTTCTGGACTATGAAATGAAGTTTTTTGTGTTTTTCCTCCTCGCCCCTTATGGCGGCAGCCCTCTCTATATCGTTTAACTTTATGTACAGTGACTTTTCCTTGTACAGCCTTTCAAGGTCCTTTTCAATATCCTTCAATTCCACAGGAGGGGTGAAACGTTTTAATTTTATCCTTGAACCGGTCTCATCTATGACATCTATGGCTTTATCGGGAAGGTTTCTGTCGGTAATATAGAGATCGGATAGTTTTGCAGCAGCAGCAATAGCTGCCCCGGTTATTTTTACACCGTGATGAGACTCATACCGGCTCTTTAAACCGCTCAATATTTTTATTGTATCATCAACAGAGGGTGGCTGTATGAAAATCGGTTGAAAACGCCGTTCAAGGGCTCCGTCTTTTTCTATATATTTTCTAAATTCGTTGGATGTGGTAGCCCCGATGCACTGTATCTCGCCTCTTGACAGAGCCGGCTTAAGCATACTGGAAGCATCTACCGAGCCCTCGGCAGCCCCTGCTCCAATTAGTGTATGCAGCTCATCTATAAAGAGGATTATATTGTCTGATTGCTTTATTTCTTTCATTATGATTTTGAGCCGTTCTTCAAACTGCCCCCTGTACTTGGTACCAGCTATCAGAGCGCCTAAATCAAGCGATATTATCCTCTTTCCCATAAGATTTTCAGGGATATCGCCGGAGTTGATTTTTTGGGCAAGCCCCTCAACTACCGCCGTTTTTCCTACGCCGGGTTCACCTACCACGGCAGGATTATTTTTTATCCTTCTGCCCAAAACCTGCAAAATTCTCTCTATTTCGTCCTCACGGCCTATTACAGGGTCCAGTGTGCCCTCAGCTGCCATCTGTGTCAGGTCTCTGCCAAATTCATTCAAAGCCGGTGTATTGCCTTTCTTTAACTTTGCAAAGGTCTGGCTTCTCATAGAAAGGTTTATAGTCAGTTGCCTTGCTCCAAGGAGGTTTGCACCAAGGCTTCTGAGAATCTTACCACCTATTCCCTCGTCTTCCCGTATCAGCCCTAAAAGAAGATGCTCACTTCCTATGTAGTTATGGCCAAGTAAACGTGCCTCTTCAACAGAGAGTTCAAGCACCTTTTTTGCCCGTGGTGTAAATGGTATTTCACCAAAGGTGAGCAGATTTGAGCCGGCCGGCAGATTCCTCTCCACCTCAATGCGTATTTCATCGGTTGCCAACCCCATTTTACGTAATATTGTTACCGGCAAACCGTCCTTATCCCTGAGGACTGCCAAAAGCAGGTGCTCTGTTCCCAGATAATCGTTTTGCCTGTTCTCCGCCTCCTCCTTTGCATATATTATTACCTTTCTGCCTCTTTCTGTAAACTTTTCAAACATCATCTGTACCTCTTCTGCTTACCATTACGTCTTTTATTCTCACATACCACATAATATAAAATAAATTTTTTACATCTCCATTGTCAACATCAACGCTTTAATAAAAATTAAAAACTAAGGAGTCTTCTTTGGCAAATATATATTAAATGTGCTTCCTTTGCCGACTTCCGAGAGCACCTCGATTCGTCCACCGGTTTCATTGACTATCTTCTGTGTCACGGAAAGACCCAGGCCGGTTCCTTTGGAGCCCTTGGTACTGAAAAATGGTTTAAACATATTTTTAAGGGTTTTTTTATCTATCCCACACCCTTCATCTTTTATGCTTATCAGGATTTCGTTTCCCTGTTGTTTTGTGATAACCTCCACAGCAGCACCTTTTTTGTTGGCAGAGGCCTCAAGTGCGTTAGACACCAGGTTTAACACACAACGGTAAATGCCTTTTTGATCAATCATGATTTCATGTATACTATCTTCACGATGAAATACTATTTTTAGACCCAGTTCCTGTGCCTTTGACTCCATCAGATGAACAATGGACTCTGCAATATCGTTTACATTTGTCTTTGAATACTCAGGCCGGCGGTCTTTTGAATATGTCAGCATGTCGTTTACGAGGTCGGTTAACCGGTCTATGTTTTTTTCCAGCATATAGTAGCCTTTTAAGCCTCCTTTAGTATCGAGTTTTTTGATTTCAGAATTCAGGATATACATACCACCCTTGAGGCCGTTTAACATGTTTTTTACACAATGGGAAATTCCTGTTATTGCCATTCCAATGCTTGCCATTCGTTCGGCGTTTAACGATTCCTCTATCAACTGGAAATTCTGCATTGCAATTGCTACCTGAGATGCAATGGAAGAGGACAGTAGTTTATCATAATCGTCAAACCCGCCCGGGCTTTTTTTGTTAACCATTTGCAGTGCCCCCATGCACTTATTGTCCACCATAAGAGGCACGCACAACGTGGAACGTGTAAGGAATCCGCTTGCGTCATCAGCTTGGTTACAGAAATTCGTGTCTTTCATAACATCGTTTACAATTATCGGTTTCTCATGTAAGATACACTGCCCTACAATTCCCTCTCCCCACTTTATCCTGAAATTTATGAGCTTAGATGCCTTAACACCGCAGATGGAATGAAACACTAATTCCTTAGCCCCTTTTTCTATCAATATAATGCTGGTTCCCTCTACCGCCATCATTGCATTGGTAACTTTCACTATCATAAGGAGCAGCTTGTTCAGGTCGCGGGTTGAGGAGTGGATAAGATGTGAGGTCTCAATTAGTCCCAGCAATTCCATATCCTTGAGGTAAAGTTTCTGGTCGGCTTTGCGTCTGCCGTGATATTCTTTTTTTAAGTTAACGACTTCTATTATTGTTTTGCAGCAGCTACAGTAAATTTCAGTGCCGTGGCGGCACTTATTTAAGTCATGTGTGTAGCCGCATTCGGGACAATCCATCATTTTTGGTTCCGAGGTGACTTTGCGTAAAAACACAGAAGGCTTTATTATCATGGTCTTACCGCATAAACAACAAAAGTCCTTTGGTATGCCGGACTTCTCAACCTCAAATCTTATATTACATTGCGGACATATTATTAACATTAATTCAAATCCCCCACAGTACCCATACTGAGTATAGAAAAACAAAAAAATGAGGTTTTTGTCAACTTTTTCCCGAAAGTCATTGACATTTTTCACTTTAAAATTTACACTTAAACAGATAAGCCTATGTTAAACATGGAGGGATATTATGAGTAAACGAGTTTTGGTTGTGGATGATGAGGAAGACACAAGGGAGTATCTATCTTTTGTTCTTAAAGAAAATGGTTATCAAGTTAGTGTTGCCTCAGACGGCGTGGAGGGCTTAGAGAAGGCTATAGATGAAAAACCGGACCTTATCGTAACAGATATAATGATGCCGAGAAAAACCGGCATTGGCCTATTACAAAAATTAAGAATGGATAATGATTTAAGAAACACTCCCATAATAATGTTAAGTGCAATCAAGAACTTCATCGAACAGGCCTCTGAGGAGCTTGACAATGTGGAAAACCTCAAACAGATGGAGACATTGTTAGGTAATCCTGACAGCAAAATAGAGAAATTTTTCTTAAAATTCCGCTCCTTCCGCAAGATGTTACTCATAGACCGGGAGGGGATAATGGAGCAATTTAGAAAGGGAGAGTTAAAATTAGCTGGTATCCCCGTGCTGCCGGATATTTTTTTAGATAAGCCTATCGAACCGGAGGAGTTTGCACATGCTGTATCAAAGCTGATTGGATAGGATTCATCAATATATCCAAGATAACTGTAGAGGCTAAGCTCAAAAAAGTGTTATACCAAGTTGCATTCAATCGTCTAAGTTCGTTGGCTTCGTCAAAAGCTCAGGGGCGTATTAATGTGTCGCTTTCTCCCAGCCGCCTCGTTACTCTTTTGACTGCTACTTGGTAACTTTTACTTATTCGTAATTTAACAACTCCTCAATTGTTATAGTAACAGAGGAGGCGAGAGCCTCAAGGCTGTAGCCTCCCTCAAGGGTAAATATTACGGGTATATTCTTTTTAGCGCTCAGGATTCCCCTTACTATATCTCTGATACCGTCATCGGTTACTGCAAACCCTGCCAACGGATCCTTTTTGTGTATATCATAGCCTGAAGAGACAAGCATTATATCCGGTGAAAACGATTCCACAAGTTCACGGAGTTTAACGTTATAAGCCTCATGCATTTCTTTATCCCCTGCACCGTAATTTAATGGGACGTTATAGGTAAACCCTTTTCCCTTGCCGGAACCGGTCTCTGATGCGGCTCCTGTTCCAGGATAGTGAGGATACTGATGAGAGCTGAAGTAAAACACCGTGTCATCGTTATAAAAACTGTGTTGAGTGCCGTTGCCGTGGTGAACATCAAAATCAACAATAAAGACTTTTTTATAGCCCTGTCTTTGTGCAAACCTGGCTCCGACGGCAACGTTATTAAAAATGCAAAACCCCATAGCTTTGCTGTTCTCGGCATGATGCCCGGGAGGTCTGACGGCACAGAAGGCCCGCTCGATTTCACCTGTCTTACACTTTCTAACGGCGGTAATTATGGCGCCTGCAGCATACAGTGCCGCTTCAAGGGTGTTTTCCGACATGAAAGTATCCGGATCCAGATAGCCTCTGGTAATTTGCTGAAGACGTGAAATGTACGAGTCTGTGTGTATGGCCTCTAAGTCGCTTATTGAGGCTTTCTCCGGTTCAAGATGGATTAATGATTTCCAAACATCAGAGCTCTTCAGCTCTTTTACTATTGCCACCAGCCTTTCACTTGATTCAGGGTGAAAGTCCGGCATTTCGTGTTTTAAAAAAATATCGTCATATATAAATGCAGTTTTCTTCATTGGCCGGCCTCCTAAAATGTTATTTTATAACCGTATCACAGTATAACATAGTTAGTGTCATTGTTTGAATTATTTAAATATTATATCGGATTCCGTGTTTCTGTAACGATTATGCACTTACGTAATAAAAATGTTAGAATATTACTCAGTGAGTAACGGTTAAGCCGTTGTTGCCGGAAGCCGGTTGTAAGCTTGCAACATAATTATAGTTTTTGAGAGTCGGGAGTAAATTATGAAAATAAAGGTAAAAAATTTAGGTGTGCTTAGACAAGCTGAATTTGAGCTTGGAGATTTGACGATTATTTGTGGAAAAAATAATACCGGAAAGACTTATGCCACGTATGCGCTTTTTGGATTTCTTTCGTTTTGGAGAAGTGTTTTCAAAATAGATATTCCTGCAGAATTTGTGGAAAGACTTATGAAAGATGGGGCTGCTGATATTGATTTAGAGTATTTTGTCAGAAAAGCCCCTGATATTGTAAAACAAGGCTGCCTTGACTATATAAAACATCTTCCAAATGTTTTTGCATCTTCAGAAAAAAACTTTTCAGACGCCTCATTTCTTATTAACATAGATGTAAATGATGTAAATCTAAAAAAATCATTTGAAAGAACAATCAGTAGTTCTAATAATAAATTGTTTGCAATCTCAAAACAAGCTGATGATTCCAAATTTCTCATTTCTTTACTTGTTGACAAAGATGATGTAAAGGTGCCTTCCCAGATCATTTCTCAAATAATAGGCGATGCCGTCAAAGAAATCTTATTTAGCAGTCTTTTTCCAAACGTGTTTATTGCAAGTGCTGAACGAACCGGTGCGGCTATTTTCAGAAAAGAACTTAATTTTGCCCGAAATCGTATTCTTGAGGAGATAAGTAGTAAAGGAATAGAAATAGATCCTTTTGATTTACTTACAAAGGCATATTCCGACTACCCTTTGCCGGTAAAGGACAATGTAGATTTTACACGTCAGTTGGAGGAAATTTCAAAAAAAGATAGTTTTATAACAAGGCAGCATCCAGATATATTGTCGGATTTTGGTAATATTATCGGAGGCAGTTACTCTGTGACCAAAAACGAAGAGTTGTTTTTTATTCCAAAGGTAAACAAACGGTTAAAACTTACGATGGATGCAAGCTCCAGTGCCGTCCGTTCTTTGCTGGATATTGGGTTTTACCTGAGACATGTTGCTAAAGAAAATGATCTTCTGATGATAGATGAGCCGGAACTAAACCTTCACCCCGAAAATCAGAGACGAGTCGCACGTTTGTTGGCCAGATTGGTAAACACTGGTATCAAAGTATTTTTAACCACACATAGCGATTACATTATTAAGGAACTAAACACTCTGATAATGCTAAATCACGATAAAACACACTTAAAACATATTATGGAGTCAGAGGGTTATAAAAAAGAGGAGATGATTTCCCCATATAAGGTTAGGGTTTATATTGCAGAGGAGGCTTTGGTTAATATTGATGGATGTAGCAGGAGGTCTAAATGCTTAACATTTGTACCAGCTGATATTGATCCTGAGCTTGGAATTGAGGTAAGGAGCTTTGATACGACTATAAACGAAATGAACCGTATCCAGGAGGCTATCTACTTTGGTGGGGGTGATTCTGAATGAATAATGACCTGAGTGTGTTCAATGATCTTATCGTTAATAACATATTGGTACAATTTGGAATGAAAAACGGGAAACTGTTTGCCGTGCTCAAAGAAAGTGGTACTGAAACAAAATTGAAAAAAGTCGAAATTTCCGACATTCCCGAGAACTCTGTTCTTATCAAACTTGACGGGTATGAGGAACCAAAAACATTATTTAAATCTAATAAAGGCCAACTCAAGAGGTGTGACTATGTACTATTGACAAGAGTTGGAAATCAGGGAATAATGCTATTTATTGAAATGAAATCACAAAGGTTTTCTGATAAAGACATTGAAAAACAATTTAAGGGTGCACTCTGTGTAATGGACTACTGCAATGCTGTATTAAACAGGTTCCATAACAAGGAAGATATTTTAAGTTTATTTGAGAAACGTTTTATTGTTTTTTATACACTCCCAATTCCAAAGAGACCAACCCGCCCAGCTAAATCTGTTAATCTACCTGTCAATCCACCTGTCAGACACAACAAGCCTGAAAGTCCATTAAAGATTGCTAACCCTTATAATCCTTTTTTCAAAAGCCTGATTTGACTTCAAAAAAACGATGAAAATTGTTTTTGAGAGACAGAGATAATCTGATGCCGCAAATCAAAATAAAAGACATAATAACGTCTGTACAAAACGAAAAAGTAAAAGACGCAGTGCTCCGGCGGCAAAGAAAAAAGCCCGAACAAATGGATTCTGTCTTTGTCGAGGGTAAACGGGCAACTGAGACGGCGCTTCTCTCAAGCGCTATACCACTGAGGGTTTTCGTTACATCAGAGTTTTTAAATAACACGGTTAATCTGTCCCTCATAAGAGGGTTATCAAAAAAGGGAGCCGATATTTACGAGGTATCCGTGCCGGTTATGAATAAACTCTCCGATACAGAATCTCCGCAGGGAATAGCTTCTCTTTTCAAAATATATGAAAGCAACACTTTCAATCTCTATCCTGCCACTGACTCCGTATATGTAGTCTTTGACGGCGTAAAAGACCCTGGCAATGTGGGAACTATAATACGAACGGCAGAGGGCTTTGGAGTCAGCGGAGTTATTATTTTACCCGGCACGGCTGATCCCTTTAGCTCAAAGGCCATAAGAGCTTCGGCAGGGTGTGTATTTAACATTAATGTTATCAAAGCCGGTATGGATGAATTTTTGAAATGGATTACCAACACCGGTTTAAAACTAATTACCACAGTAGTTAATGGCGGAGTACCACTATTTGAGGCCGTATTAAAGCCTCCATTTGCACTGGTTTTAGGACAGGAGTCGGAAGGGGTTAGCAGCACTTTAATTAATAAATCCACTGTACAGACTATGATACCGATGTCGGGCAAAACCGAAAGTCTGAACGTTTCAATATCGGCGGCTATATGCCTGTATGAGATGGTGAGGCAAAAAAGTACTTAGATGTTTCTTTCTTTATAAATTGAATTTAGATAAATGCAGACAAGGCTGTTGTCTGTGGAGTTAACCCCAGTTCGGAATGAATCCGGCAGCCCTAACTGTAATCCTACAAATATTGTTATAAACACGGTAGAGACGGAATCAGGCAGATTATAGAAGGCTGCCAGAGGAGCTCCAAAAAGCAGCAATTCTCCGGGGATACCGGGCACCCCAAGCCCTATAATAATTACAACAGGGATACTTATTAAAAGTTCAACAAAAGAAAGTTCAACCCCGACCAATTTTGCCACAGCAGCAGCCATTACAAAAACACATATTGTCGTTCCATTAATACCGATATAACTTCCAATAGAAACAGTAAAGTCTTTTATCGTTTTATTTATTTCAGGGAAATGCTTTTTTACTAAAATAAGATTAAGCGGCATTGATAACGACTCTGAGGCTGTGGCAAACAAAAAAGGATACATTTGTATCCAGTAATTAGAAAAATAGTGTTTTATAGAAAAGCTGGTTACAAATTTCCTTACAAAAAGTACAAATCCCATGTGCCACAGCAAACTCCCAAATCCCACCAATGTTGAAATAACTATATAGATACCGAATAATCCCCGTGGACTATTAGATGAAAACGACAGGCCAAATACTTTAAAATTATCGAATTTTATAGCATTTGTACCTCCTTTTAACATTAAATCATTCACCTCATTTGGCAGGTAATATATGTAAACTCCAACCATAAACATAAAAACCGGTATCAACGGGAAAAGAATATTGCCAAATTTCTCAATCAACGTAAAAGGTACGCTTACAATTTCATAAATGACGCTAAATTTGTTTGAAAGCAGAGCCGCTAAAACAGCCAATAGTATTGCGTAAGAAAACGTATTCTGAGACAATGACAACAGTAAAGTAATGGCTGAGTTTTCAAAATCACTGAAAGAGCCATGAAAAGTTTCCGGCAGAAGTGGTAACTTCAGACAAAGCGATATAAAGGCTATAGCCCATATACAAGCCAGCACTCTGGTCTTCAAAAAGAAGAAAATCGTTTGAACTGCAAACTCCCCTCTGCTTTTTTTAAAAATATAAGAAAGCGAGTAAGTTAAAACGAAAAAAATTATAAAAGGAGATGCATATTTATAATAATCAATAAGTGTTGAAAGCCAGGATGCAACATGAGAGCTAACAGTATGAGAAAACTTTGCCGTCAGTAAGCCCAAAAAAAGAAAAACAACAGCAACAACCGGCATTAACGCTTCAAGTTTTTTATTAATTGTATATTCCTTCCTATATTTTGATAAGGGTTATCTTAACATACGTTTAGTTAATAAGTGCAAAGGGCCGCAATAAAAATCTGACAAATGATTTGCATCAATTTAAAATAAAATGCCGTGCAGCTGACTCCGTTAGAGGGTTCTCTGTCATCGCTGGTTTTTACCCACTCGATTTGACAAAGTGCCCGATTATACGTCTGTTATACGTTTGTGTCAAAGATTTCGGGCTGTATTGTGGCAGCAGGCGTTTATAAGTAATTACAGTTTACCTCTTCTTGACTAATGTCACATTACTTGTGTAAATTAGACTACTGCATTAAGCATTGGAGGTTTATATATAGATGGAACACAGCATTGTCTTTGTTTTTACCATGCTTGCTACAGGGCTGGCTCTTTTAATATTTGGGGCGGATAAGTTTACATATTGTGCCGAACGTATCGGTAAAACCCTTAAACTACCCGGTTTTGTTATCGGAGCGGTGATAATCTCCGTTGGCACGTGCCTGCCTGAGATGATAGCGTCTGTTTTTGCCGTTTTAAAGGGAACTTCAGGAATTGTTGCCGGTAGCGTCATAGGCTCAAACATTACAAACACTTTTTTAGTGCTCGGAGTTGCCTTTCTATTTTTTAAAGGTGAATATGTAAAAATCAATCTTATAAATTTAGATATTCCATTTTTTATATCCGCAACAGCTCTTTTTATTTTTATGACTCACGACGGCCACTATAAAGCTGCTGACGGAATCCTTTCTCTTTTCGGAGTCGCTATCTACATCTGGTCGGTGTTTTCAAGAAAGCCCAATCCGGAGACTGAGGAGGAAGGTGAGGACGAGGCAGCCCCTGCCACGGCTTTTACATACGTACTCCTTGCCGTCAGCTCCGTAATGCTCTACTTTGGAGGCGAATGGACTGTCGATTACATTAATGAAATAGCTAAGATATTTCACATAAATGAAGGGGTTATTGCCGGTACAGCGGTAGCTATTGCATCCTCTTTACCGGAACTGATGATTTCCTACAAGTTTGCCGGAAAGGGCAAGCTGGACGTTGCTCTGGGTAATGTCGTAGGGTCAGGGATTTTTAACTTTTTCTCTGTAGTCGGTGTTGCCTCGCTGTTTAGTTATTTTACACCAAACCCAGGTGTGCTTTTGGTTGCTGAGGACACTATCGGTAAGGGACTGCCCATGATGGCATTTGCCTCTATAATTTTTACCTTTGTCATTATTGACAAAAAACCGTCAAAATTTGAGGGTGCCATGTTTTTACTCATCTATGTGTTTTATCTTGGATGGATGCTTAAGTGGTTTTAACATATTAATATAATAACAGGGGAGTATTTATGAAAATAGGAAATTTTGAAATTGCTGTATTAGACTTTTTTTTGATTTTCATTCCAATTGCTGTTTTTCTGGAATTAACACACGCAAACGCAACGGCGATTTTTGCTACATCTGCGATTGCCATAATTCCGCTTGCCTCTATCATGGGACGGGCCACCGAACACCTGACTGAAAAACTTGGGGCCGGTATCGGTGGATTTCTTAATGCTACATTTGGAAATGCAGCAGAGTTGATTATTGCCATAATTGCTATCAAAGAGGGAATGTATAACGTTGTTAAAGCATCCATAACAGGCTCGATAATCGGCAATATTTTGCTTGTCCTTGGTCTTAGTTTCTTTGCCGGCGGGATAAAAGTTAAAAATCTGAAATTTAATTCAACCGCCGCCAACCTTAACTCCACTATGCTGATTCTCAGCGCCTCCGGTCTTGTGGTTCCTGCCGTTATTTATTCACTGCTTAGTGACCATTCTATGGGGAAAGTACGGGTGGACAGTCTGAACATGAAGTTAAGTCTTGCTATTGCTATAGTGCTGTTTATTACATATGTGTTGAGCCTGGTGTTTTCACTAAAAAGCCACAAGCACCTCTACGGAGTCGGGAATGGAGAAACAGGGGAGCATGAAACTAATGGTGTATGGAGCACTAAAAAAGCCCTGTCTGTGCTTTTAGCTGCAACTGTCGGTATAAGTTTTATGAGTGAGTTTCTGGTTAAATCACTTGAGTCGGCAACTAAATCACTGGGAATGAACGAGGTATTTGTCGGAGTCATTGTTGTTGCCTTAGTTGGTAACGCCGCAGAACATAGTACAGCAATCATCATGGCGCTTAAAAACAAGATGGATGTTTCTGTTTCAATCGCCATCGGCTCAAGCTCTCAGGTAGCCATGTTTCTGGCTCCCATTCTGGTTTTTATCAGTTACTTTATAGGCCCCGCTCCTATGGATCTGGCTTTTACTCCCCTTGAGACCCTCTCCATAGCTTTTTCCGTCTTATTAGTCAATTTTATATCGGCTGACGGGGAGACCCACTGGATGGAAGGCGTGCAACTGCTGGCATTATATATAATTTTAGGCATTGCTTATTTCTTTATTTTTTAAGCATTATATCTTGTATCTGTAGATAAATATTTATTGGAGGTTTAATGGACACGCTGCCAAAAACTGATGGTGATTTTGACCAAATGGCTCTGGATAAAGCCCCGGTAAGGTATTTTAGAAGCCCAACGACCATTAATTCAGCAGTTACATCTAACATAATCAGTCTTGAGGAATATAAGAAAACGATCCATCAGAATTCTTCAGCCTTATTAGAGATTAACAGCTCTTTGCTTAAGCTGCAGCTTAAGTGTGAGATAAAACACTCAATAACAGGCCGGATTCGTTTAAGTATCTCACTTTTGGCTTCATATAAGGATTTAAGTGCAACCCTTGGCAATTACCTGAAAAAACAACCCGGTGTAACAGACGTAAGCGTTAACCACTACTGTGGGAGCTTTACCGTCCTCTATGATAAGGATGCCGTAAAGCCGGAAATAATTGTGTCCTCAGTTTCTGTGCTGACTCTTTCCGACCTCGTGAAATTAAAAACCGAGCCGGCTCTTGTAAAAACCGAGGACAAGGACATCTCGCTTGCATTTTTTAAGTGGTCCTCAGCTGCTATGGGTTTAAGCATTGTTCTTGGAGGCATTCCACCGCTTGCTCTTGCCATAGTCTATCCGGTGCTTTTATATATCTCCGTTCCGGTTTACAAACGGGCGTATAAGTGTATAAAAAATGAGCACAGACTAAACGTTGATTTTCTTGATGCTTCAGCTCTTACTGTGGGTATGCTGACCGGAGACGTTATAAATGCCTCTGCAATGGTCTGGCTTATTCACCTTGGCGACTATATCCGTGACCTTACAGCATCAAGCTCGCAGCGAACCATTAGAAAACTCCTTGATTTTCAGGAAAACTACGCATGGGTGGTAAGGGGCGATGTTGAGGTAAAGGTGCGGGTTAAGGATATTAATGTAGGCGAAATAGTCTCCTTAAACGTTGGAAACCTTATTCCGGTTGACGGGCGGATTACTGAGGGTGAAATCATTGTAGATCAGCAGGTACTGACCGGTGAGTCATTCCCAGTGCATAAAGAGGTTGGAGACACCGTGCTTGCTGCAACCGTGATAAAAGACGGCAAAGCTTACGTAAGAGTAATCAGAACGGGAGATGACACAAAAGTGGCGCAGGTGGTTAAAATGGTGGAGGAGGCTCCGATTTATGAAACTAAAATACAAAACCACGCTGAAAAGTTTGCAGACAGAATTGTGACCCCCTCACTGATAACAACCGGTTTAATTTTTGCGACAACATTAAATCTACACCATCTTGCTGCGCTTCTTACCGTGGACTTCGGTACCGGTGTGAGGGTGTCGGCCCCGACTGCGGTGTTATCTTGCATGATTTCAGCTACCTCGCACGGAATTTTAATAAAAGGTGGAAGTTATCTCGAAAAGCTATATAAAACCGACACAATAATATTTGATAAAACCGGCACACTTACAACCGGTGTGATTAAAGTGGAGGATGTTATCGGATTTAACGGCTACGAAGAGGAAGAAATCATTTCGTATGCTGCAACAGCCGAGCTTCAGATGACACACCCGATAGCCGAGGCTGTGGTAAGACATGCCGAGCATAAACACATCGCACTAAAAAAACGGGATATGGTTCAGTACTGTGTCGGGCGCGGAGTGGATGCATGGATAAACGGCAAAAACGTACTTGTCGGAAGCCTGAGGCTGCTTCAGGAAAACTCCATTCCCATAGGTGATGATATTGCTAACATCACAGATAGGTTTATTGATGATGGCAAAGCGGCACTGTATGTTTCATTAGACGGAAAACTTGGCGGCATTATTTCTTTCAGAGACCAGATACGTAAAGAAGCCAAAGCAATGATAGACGACCTCCACCGCGTGGGAGTTAAAAATGTAATAATGCTTACCGGAGATGTAAAAAAAGTGGCCTATCCGGTTGCAAAAATGCTGGGAATAGACCAGTGTATTGCAGAGGTGCTTCCTGAGCAAAAGGCTGAGGTTGTGATTGATTTAAAGAATAAGGGCAAGATAGTGGCTTTCGTTGGGGATGGAATAAATGACTCAGTGGCACTTTCGTATGCAGATATAGGAATATCTGTAAAAGGAGGCGCTGATATTACAAAAGAGACTGCCGGGGTAATTTTACTTGATGACAATCTTAGTAAAATACCTAAAGCCTTTGAAATAAGCAAGGAAACAATAACACTTATCAAAGAAAACTACACCATAACGGGAGGGCTTAATGTGGTGGCTTATGCCCTTGCCGCTTTTAATTTGATATCTCCCGTCTTTAGCACTCTTATCAGCAACGGCTCTGCCATTGTTGCGTGTTTAAACGGTATGAAACCAATAATAAGAATGAAACTTAAAGGGCGTTAAAATAGCACTTGCTAACTCTGCTTGTTGCAGGCTATACTATGTATAAAATATTCAATAACAGGAGGATGGTATGGAAGAGATATTGGCTGGAGTATTTGGTGGAGCGGTAGTTTATGTAGCAGGTAAATCGAGTTTCATGAGGGATGCCCTCAAGGGAGTAATAAAGATAGGGTACTCTATTGCAGATACCGTTACATCCGGCGGCGGAGAGACCCTGGAATCTTTAAAGGACATTATGGCGGAGAGCAAGGCTGAGTATGAATCTGTAAAAGCCGCAAAAGCAGAGGCAAAGGTCAAAGCGTAATACTAAAACCGGCTGTACTGTACAGGGAGATATATACAGAAGTGTCTAAGTGCGAGGTTGTACACCATATACGTGGCAGGGTAAGGCTCAGGATCCCTGATTTAAAAAAGGAAGGGACTCTGGAAAAGCTAAACAGTCTTTTTTGTGCTGACAAGAGGATTTCCAGTGTCTCAACTAATAAGTCCTGCAACAGTCTTACCCTGTGTTATGACCATAAAGACATCTCACTGCTGGAGATTCTTGATGTAATAGAGCCAAAAGAAGATGTAATAGAGCCAAAAGAAAGGGTGATAATATCAGACACGGAAAAACAAAAGCAGCTTCAAAAGAAACAAATACATAAAAAAATCAGGAAGAAAACAACATAACAATAAGGTGGAAATAACAATAAAGGCGGGTAAAGTCATACTATGGGATACATAATAGCAGGTATTGTTGGGGGGCTTGTTGTAGTTTTTTTCACAAAAATGGTACCAAACAAGGCTTTTATTAAAAGTTTAATAAAAGTTTTTTATTCTGTGAAAGATGCGGTTCTCTCATCTTTAGGGCACTCGTATGAGGAATTTAAAGATATAGCGGCAGAGAGCAAAGCCGAATATGAGCTCGAGAAGATTAAAGAAGCACAAGCAAAGGCCAACCCAAAATGACTGCAGAGTTTGAACTCGTAACGGCTCATTACATACGGGGGCGCCTCAGACTGAGGATTAAAACCGATATGGATATGCGGGTGTTTTTTATCTTTTTGAATGCCGCCCTTAAAAGAGTAAAAGAGATAAAAAAAGCCGCCCTTAATCAATATGCCTCATCTGTTACTCTTTTTTTTGACGACAACGTCAGCGATGTTGACAACTTAATTTCAAAACTCAGCAATCAAATTGTTTTTATAATGTCACTGCCAAATTTTACCAACACTTACTACGAAATACTAAATGCTTTGTGTTTTGGTGAAAGTGATGGAATAGAAGTAATTATCAAAGATGATAAAATTGCTACAAACTACTTACAAAAGCGAGGATGGGATATAAGCACAGATGTGTTTAAAAAAGACACTATGATTTCTAAAACAACGTTTTCCGCCGGTGTGTTAACACTTCTTTTAGCCCCTGCGCTTCCAACCCCTGCGTGGCTTGTTCTGTTAATTTTCGGCTACAGCTCATTTAAACAGTATGAATCCACTAAAGTAATCGAACAGCTCTTAGTGCAATATCTAAGCCCCGAAAAACAAGATACCAATGAGTAAAATCATTTTTGCATCCTCTTGCCCATCTGTTATGTTTGATAACGCCACCCTGCCGGCAGAGAGTTTAAGTGCGATTGGGGCGGAAATATACATCCCTTTTGAAGTAAAACATTCCATCCCAGGGCGCCTTAGAGTGGTGTCGGAGGCTTGCATTGCAAATAAAACCCTGCTTGAGGCTGTTAACACAAAGATTCTCTCAATAGCGGGCATAAAGGAAACCTCTTTAAACAACAACTGTGGCAGTATTGCCATAAATTATGACGAGCAATTAATTAACGAGGCATGTATTTTAAGAAATCTTAGCATAATTAATTTAAATTTGCCTGCTATTGAAACCAACAGCATTATGCCTGTAACAAAATCACTGGTTTTGGATGTTAATACAGATGCCAAACCAAACAGGTTATATGAGGCTGTCGGGGGGCTGCTGGCTGGTGCAGGTGTCATCGGTATTATAATACCTGGTATCCCCGGCATTCCAATTTTACTTCTTTCCGCATATTTTCTCTCCAGAAGTTCCGGGCCTTTATACAAAAAACTCCTTGAAAATGAATACATCGGCAGGTACCTGAAAAAAACAGACAAGCCGGCGCTTAACAATAATCTTAAGAAATGAAACTAACAGATACTTTTGATTCTTTTTGTAGGCTCTTAAAGGAACAGAGAGGCTCTGTGCTCTATCTGGCCCCTAACGACAGCCCATATATCAGAGCTGGAAACACTCTTTCCAAAGTCGGCAAAATTGCCCCTTTAAATGAAAAAATGACGGAGGAGATCGTTGATTTACTCATAAGCCGTGCAATCATAAAGGTGGAAAAACCAATTACTGAGTCAAGGTTTAATTATGAAAGCAAGGAAGCAGGGAGTTTTAAAGTACTGGTAACGCTGGGATGCAATGGTTATATGTTGTCGGTAAGTCCGGTTTTTGAGGAAATACCTGATATAGATGCTTTAGACTTACCACAAATAATCAAGGACCTTGCAAAGGTGCAATCAGGGCTTATACTGGTTATCGGGAAAAACAACTCCGGCAAAAGTGCCACAGTGGCTTCATATGTTGATTTTATAAATAAAAACTATAACAGGAGAATTGTTGTGATTGAGGAGCCTGCCTTGTATTATCATAAAAGCTGGCTTTCAATAGTAAAGCAGCCGTTTGTCAGGCTGTCGGAAATTTCAGATATTTCAAAAACATTTGATAATGCCATCGGAGCGGCCTCGGTGCTTGCCATAGACGGCCTTCCGATGTATGAAACAATGAAGCTCTCGCTTGCGGCTTCCGGAAGGGGGCTTTTGGTAATAGCAGCGGTTGGCGGCGGCGGTGGGATTTCCGAAACTCTCAGATTAATGATAGATTGTTTTCCTAAGAGCCATAGGAAAGATGCCAAAAAAACACTTTCCACGACATTAAAGGCGGTTCTCTGGCAAAATCTCTTACCTAAAAATGATGCTGCAGGAGTAATTCCTGTTTTTGAAATACTTCTTAACGACCCTGTAATATCAGCCTTGTTATTTAATGAGGAATTCCATCTTCTCAGACCTGTTATGGCGGCAGGCTCCCACAGGGGGATGAAAACTATAACTCAGGCGTTGGCCGAGATGACAAATAATAAACTTATAAACAAAGAGGCAGCAGAGAAATTCAGAAACGATACATATTCTTATTATGTTAATCCGGTAAAAGAGGCATATTATTGATACGAAGCCGCCTTCAATCGTCTAACTTTGTTGGCTTCGTCACAAGCTCCGGGGCGTCTCCCCTAAAGGGGAATCCCCTGTGAGGGGAGGCGTCGCTTATTCCCAGCCGCCTGTGTTTATT
Organism: Nitrospirae bacterium YQR-1; assembly: GCA_039908095.1. Taxonomy (NCBI): domain Bacteria; kingdom Pseudomonadati; phylum Nitrospirota; species Nitrospirae bacterium YQR-1. The sequence continues at coordinate 16,952 of JAMOBJ010000013.1, read as the reverse complement.
TCTAAATGCAACTTAATATAAAAAATGGGGGTTAATTAAATGGATGATTTAGATAAAAATCAACAGTTAGAGGACGAGTTTATATATAAAATTGAGGCTATAAAAAAACCGAAGACCGACGTGCCGGAAATTATAAACTACTTTATAGCGGCACGTGAGATAAACGCCTCAGATATATATTTCTCTGTTGATGAATGTCCAGTGCTAAAGCGCCACGGGAAATTTCATAAGCTACTGGAGAGCCCCTTTTACCGGCCTGAGGAACTCAAACGTCTCATATATGGGATTTTGGATAAAAACCAGATAGAACAATTTGAAAAGCAGTTAGACATGGAGCTGATGTATGTAAGCGACCATACAGGAAGTATAAGGATTAATCTCTATCATGCTCAGGATGGCATCGGGGCTGCATGCCGGATAATTCCACGCACGATACCAGACTTTCAGGAATTAGGCCCAAAGGAATCACTTGAGAAAATTGCAGAGTTGGATGACGGTTTTGTTCTTATAACCGGTGAGGCAAGATCGGGGAAATCCACCACTTTGGCATCCTTAATTGAGCACATAAATATTAATAAGAAGAAATACATTATTACCATAGAAGACATAATCGAGTATCATCATGCCAACCAGTCCTCACTGCTGGATCAGCGTCAGGTGGGAGTTCACACCAGAGACTTTGCAACAGCTGTAAATGCCGCCATAAGAAGTAAGGCAGACGTGATAGTGCTAACCGATATACAGTGTAAAGATGCCTTGAATCTTGCCATGAATGCTGCAGAGGCAGGGACTTTGGTAATAGCTGTGATGCGGACATTTGGGGGTTCAGGGGAGGCGATATTCAGAATGCTGAATTTTTACACGGAAAGCGAGCAGCGATATGCCAGATATCAGCTCTCACGGGTGCTAAGATCAATCATTTGGCAGCATCTTCTGCCTCTTAAGGATTTTAAGGGAACAGTTCCGGCTATGGAAATCCTGCACAACACTAAGAAAATCTCCGAGTTGATACGAACAAACCAGCTGGATAAGATCAACAAAGAGGTTGGAAAGGGCACCTCACTGGGAATGCAAACGATGGAGCAGTCCTTTGAGTTTCTTAAAACTATTCATGAGCTTGAGGAAAATGTCTCTCTTGCATTCAGATATGGAAAGTACCTACTGGCTTTGTTGTAGTACTCCAAAGGTTTCTACCCTCCACAGTATATAAACAACAAAATTTAATGGGATATTTTAAGGGTTTTATGTTAGAATTTCAAGGCTATGTTTAAAGACAGATGTGGAAAAGGCTTGAAATGAAAAGTAAAATCCGGGATTTTACAAATGTAACGAGATACCGCCTCTCTGAGAGGAAAAGCAAGGTAGAAGTCTCTCAAACTGCAAAACCATATATTGAAGGCGGCAGCTTCAGGGATTTCCTTGGCAGCCTTCCCAATATCTTAGCCGCCTCCGATTTCAACTCAGCCGTAAGTGCCATAGCAGAGGCACACAGCAGAGGTGACACCGTAATACTGGCAATGGGCGCACACCCCATCAAAGTCGGCTTGTGCCCGATTATTATAAATCTTATAAACGAGGGTATCATTACAGGCGTTGCTACAAACGGCGCTTCCATTGTGCATGATTTTGAATTGTCTTACCTTGGTTATACCTCTGAGGACGTTTTAGAGCAGCTCAACGACGGCAGCTTCGGGATGGCTTATGAAACCGGAGTGTTTTTAAATGAAGCCATCAACAGGGGGGTTGCTGAGGGGCTCGGTTTAGGATACGCTATAGGCAGTTTCATTAGCTCAGATACAACAATGCGCTACGCAGGAGAGAACAGTATTTTTGCCGCCTGTTATCGTAAACAGATTCCAATAACAGTCCACGTTGCCATCGGTACAGACATAATCCACATGCACCCTGAGGCCGACGGAGCCAAAATCGGCGAGGGCAGCCTCAGAGATTTCAAGACCTTAACTTCCATGGTATCAGAGCTTGAACATGGGGTGTTTATAAATCTCGGCTCCGCTGTTTTAATACCGGAGGTGTTTTTAAAGGCACTGACGCTGGCAAGAAATACCGGAAGCCGGATTGATAACTTTACAGCTTTAAATATGGACTTCATAAGGCACTACAGAGCTCATGAAAATGTCCTTAGGAGGCCGACCGCCAAAGGCGGTAAGGCCATAAGCCTTATAGGACATCATGAGCTGATGTTTCCGCTTTTAGCGGCGGCAGTGCTTGATAAAAAAGTGGAATTATCAACCACTTAGATTTATTTATTAAATAGGAGCTTTAGGTTTTATGGAAATAAAAAAAATGTTGGATGAGTCCTCACTGTATGTAATGGAAACTTATAAACGCTTTCCAGTAGTGTTTTCAAAGGGCAGGGATATGCGCCTGTGGAGCGTTGACGGAAAAGAGTACGTTGACTTTCTTGCCGGTATAGCCGTCAATGTCTTAGGCCACTGTCATCCTAAGATTGTCGTGGCTATTCAGAAACAAGCACAACGTCTGATGCACGTATCGAATTTTTACCATAATGATGTGCAGATAAAACTAGCCCGGCTTCTGATTAAACACTCATTTGCCGACAGAGTGTTTTTTTGTAACTCAGGGGCGGAGGCTAATGAGGCTGCTATTAAGTTAGCCAGAAAGTACGCTAAAGCACACCACGGAGAGCACTGCGTAAACATCATAACCGCTGTTAATTCATTTCACGGCAGAACTCTTGCCACCATAACGGCTACCGGACAGCCTAAATTTCAAAAGGGATTTGAACCCCTTGTGCCGGGTTTTAGATATGTTCCATTTAACGATTTCCACTCCATGGAAGATGCAATTGACGAAAACACCTGTGCCGTGATGTTGGAGCCGATTCAGGGCGAGGGCGGTGTGCATGTGGCAGATGAGGAGTATCTGAAAAAACTTCGGACACTTTGTACTGAAAAAGGAGTTCTCCTGATTTTTGATGAGGTTCAAACCGGTATGGGAAGGACAGGTAAGTTATTTGCTTATGAACACTATGATATAGAACCTGACATCATGACACTTGCCAAGGCTCTAGGAGGGGGTATTCCCATAGGAGCCTGCCTTGCCTCCGATGATGTGGCTAAAGCTTTTGAGTACGGCAGCCATGCCTCAACTTTTGGTGGTAACCCTCTGTCATGTGCAGCGTCCCTAGCAACCCTTGAGGCTCTCCTTGAGGACAGCATTATGCTTAACGAGTGTAAACGTCTCGGTGAGTACCTCAGAAACTCACTTTTAAAGTTAAAAGAGCAATTTCCTAATGTAATACTTGATGTAAGGGGCAAGGGGCTGCTGCTGGGCATGGAACTTACCCGGGAATGCAGTCAGGTGGTGCAGGCGTGTTTTGAAAGAGGTTTTCTGATTAACTGTACCGCCGGCAATACGCTTCGTTTTTGCCCTCCGCTAATTGTAAAAGAAGAGGACATAGACAAACTCATAACCGTACTGAGTGAGGTTTTGGCGAGGTTATCATGAAAAGAGACTTTTTAACTCTATGGGAACTGTCAAAGGACGAAATTGAGGCTTTACTTTTGCGCTCCGCAGGTTTTAAAACTGCAAAACCTAAAAACGGCAAGCCCCTTACCGGTAAAAGCATAGGACTGCTGTTTGAAAAGTCCTCAACCCGTACACGTGTTTCCTTTGAGGTCGGCATATATCAGCTTGGAGGATATCCGGTTTATATGCACTCCTCCGACAGCCAAATGGGAAGAGGTGAAACAATTTCCGACACTGCACGGGTGCTTTCACGCTACTTTGACGGACTTGTTATACGCACATATGGACAGGCAATACTTGAGGAGTTTGCAAGGAATTGTACAATTCCGGTAATAAACGGCCTAAGCGACAGCCATCATCCATGTCAGGCACTGGCTGATTTACTTACCATCAAGGAAAAGAAGGGCACATTGAAAGGTGTTAAGTTAACCTATCTGGGCGACTGTAACAATGTCACAAACTCTCTGATTGAAGCATCCGCAATAATGGGAATCCCACTTTCCATAGCCTGTCCTAAAGGTTATGAGCCTGAAGAGTCCATAATGAAAAGAGTCCGTGAGTTTGGCTGCCATGGTATAGAAATATTCAATGACCCGCTTAAAGCCGTAAAACAAGCAGATGTTGTATATACTGATGTGTGGATAAGCATGGGAGATAGAGCTGATCAGCAAAAAAAGAAGGAGGCATTAAGACCTTTTCAGATTAATGACGCCCTTTTAAAAAACGCAAAACCGGATGTAACCGTCTTGCATTGTTTACCTGCCCACAGGGAGGAGGAAATAACCGGCAGCGTCATAGAGGGTCCATACAGTGCTGTGTTTGATCAGGCTGAAAACAGATTGCATACGCAAAAGGCTCTTTTAGAGATGTTGATTACATAGCTTTGGAGTTATAACTGACCTCTGGGCTTTTAATAATTCCTCTGGGTGGTGTAGAGGAAATCGGCATGAACATGTCCGTCTTAGAGACGGAAGATTCTCTCATAGTGGTGGACTCCGGTCTGATGTTTCCTGAGGAAAGTATGTTGGGTGTCGATTTCGTTATCCCTGACTACTCATATATTTTAGAAAAAAAAGAAAAACTTAAGGGAATCATCATAACCCACGGACATGAGGACCACACAGGGGCGCTGCCGTTTCTTCTGAGGGACCTAGGCCCCGATGTGCCGGTTTACGGTACCCTTCTGACCATAGGATTAATTAAAGAAAAACTTAAGGAATACAATATAAAAGACTTGTTATTTATAATAATTAAACCACGAGACAGGATAGACCTAGGCAGCATTACAGTAGAGTTCATTAGGGTATCCCACAGCATAGCCGATGGAGTCGGGCTTGCGATAGAGACCCCATACGGCACAGTGATTCACACGGGTGATTTCAAGTTCGATTCAAACCCTGTGGATGGAGAGTTTATGGATATATCAAGATTTGCATGGTATGGTGAGCGTGGTGTTTTACTTATGATGTCTGACAGCACAAATGCCGAACGCAGTGGTTTTACCCCCTCGGAAACAACAGTGAGGGCGGCTTTTGATGATATCTTCGCAAAGGCCGGGGGCCGGATAATTGTAGCGACTTTTGCTTCAAACATACACAGAATTCAGCAGGTGGTTGATGTTGCCGTTGCGTTTGGGAAAAAGGTGGTTCTCTGCGGCAGAAGTATTGTTTCAAATATTCGTATTGCAATGGATTTGGGATATCTGAAAATTCCGGCTGAGACATGTATGAGGGTTGATGATATTAAAAAACTTGACCCCCTTGAGACTGTTATCATTACAACAGGAAGTCAGGGGGAGCCCATGAGCGTGTTGACACGAATTGCGCTCAATGAGCATAAACAGATAAAAGTCAAAACCGGAGACACTGTTATAATCTCGGCAAAAGCTATCCCCGGCAATGAAAGGGCTGTTGGTAAAATAATCAATCAACTGTTTAAGACCGGAGCCGACGTAATATATGAGAAAGTGGCCAAAGTACATGTCTCGGGACATGCATCGGCTGAGGAGCTTAAACTTATGCTCAATATCATTAAACCAAAGTACTTTGTACCTGTCCACGGTGAGTACAGACACCTTCACCGTCACGCATGGTTAGCCGGAACTCTTGGTATTGCCGGAGAAAACATACTCATACTTTCCAACGGCAACGTGCTGGAAATCACTGAGGAGGGATGTACTCATACCGGCAGGGTCTCTGCCGGCAGGGTTTATATTGAGGGCAAAAAACTCTGCGATATAGACGACATAGTACTTAAGGAGAGGAGACGTCTTGCTCAGGACGGTTTTGTTATAGTGCTGATGACTATTGCCAAAGAGGATGGAACGATAGTTTCCGGCCCTGATATAATAACACGTGGTTTTGTCTTTGAGTGCTCTTCAAATGAACTTATTAATGAGGCAAGGGCTTCCATTGTTGAGGCTTTTACCAATCTTGATGAGTCCTTTGAAAAAAATGTATCCAATGTGTCGGCAAAAGTACACAGCGTGTTGAGGAAACTTATAAGAAACAGGACTGAAAAGAGGCCGATAATTATGCCGGTCATTGTGGAAGCCTGATACCAAGTTGCATTCATTCGATTAACTTTGTTGGCTTCGTCGAAAGCTCCTTGACGTCTCCCCTAAAGGGGAATCCCCTGTTAAGGGGAGGTGTCACTTTCTCCTTGCCGCCTCGTTACTCTTTTGACTGCTACTTGGTATGAGCTGTTTTATGATATTTTTGTGTATAAAGATTTTATGCCAATAGTGGATTTATCTATTTCACTTAAGCAAGAAGGGTTCTCAGATGCTTTGTTATACCAACTCGGTTTTTCATCTTTAGCTTCGATTTCCTTAAAACCTTCAACAACAAGGTAATCTGATATATTTTTCTCTTTTACTTTTCTTGTAACCATTTTAAATACCTTTCCTTGTAAAACTCATAATTATCTTTTAGATCAGCTATAGCCATCCTTAACACCTGAGTGTTGTCAAGGAATTAATACCATACTTTTTTAAATACATTTCTGTCAACATCAAGTATATCTTTATGTTGTTATTTGCTTTTAAAAAGGCATGAATATATGTTAATTTAGATTTATCCATTAAAAAAGGCAGGGATATGCATCAGAAATTTGACATTACGTTAAAAGGTTTATGGAAAAATGTACCTGTTAAGTTACTTAAGATTTTATCAGGTTTTGACAATGGAAAATTTCTTGATAACCAATTAACAAATGTAGGTCTTCTTCTGCCCGACTTAATAATAGAGCTGCCTGATATAAGTCTTCTGCACATAGAAATTATGAGCAACCCTGAGAAAATGCTGAAGCGGATGTTTCTTTATAATGCACTGATTTTTCATCATTATGATAGGTTACCAAGGCAGATACTTTTATATGTGGGTGATAGACCATTAAACATTGAAAATAAAATTGGGAATTATTCGTTTGAAATTATTAACATAAAAGACATAGACTGCTCTGAGTTGCTCGAAAGTAACAAACCTGAAGATATAGTATTGGCGATATTATGCAAATCCGGCAATATGGATGTTACTTTAGCTAAAATATTAGAGAAATTATCTGTTTTGCCGTTAAAAGACAGAGAGGATTATATTATGAGATTACTCTATCTGTCTGACTTAAGAAAGCTATATACTAAAGTAAAACTGGAGGTAAGCAAAATGCCGATAACGATTGATGTCAGAGAAAGTGAAATTTTTCAGGAAGGGTTACTTGAGGGTAAGCAAAAAGGATTACTTGAGGGCGAGCGTAAAGGATTGCTTGAGGGCGAGCGTAAAGGATTGCTTGAGGGGATTGAGTTAGGGCTTGAACTCAAATTTGGTTTAGTTGGACTTGAGTTAATGAATATGGTCAGGACTATAAATTCTGTAGATAAACTGGAGGAGTTCAAAAATCTTATCAAAAAAGCCGGTACTGCGGATGAATTAAAGGAGTTTTTGGGTAAAAATGTATAACACTAAAGAGCTGAAAATGCCAATTTGACCATAACTGAAATAGAGCAAGTTTTCAATGCACTTATTCATAAAGTGATAGAGTGTTCAACTGACAGTGTAAACCTTTGACTTGATATGTAGTATCAATTTCTTTGTCAAGTGCATAAACACGAAAATCATTAAACGGAGGGAATGTTGTGGAGATATTTCATGCTGTTGTGTTGGGAATAGTGCAGGGAGTAACGGAGTTTTTCCCGGTAAGCAGTACTGCCCATCTGATTTTAGTGCCATGGTTTTTAGGATGGAAAGGCGTTGTGAATTCTCTCAGTTTCGATATTGCCCTGCATGTTGGAACTTTGATTGCCCTTGCAGTGTATTTCTTTAAGGACTGGCTGGAGATGTTTATTATAAAGCAAAAGAGAAAACTTCTTCTGTTTATTGTTGTAGCAACCATACCGGGAGCAGTGGCCGGCAAGCTGCTTGATAAGTTTGTAGAAACGACACTGAGAACCCCCTGGGTGATAGCCGTTAGCCTGATAGTGGTGGGAATAGTTATGTTGATTACCGAACGGATTGGAATAAAAGTACAAACAATAGAAAGGATAAGCCTTTCGGATGCCGTTTTAATAGGCATTGCACAGGCTTTTGCCCTGATTCCAGGGGTTTCACGCTCGGGGAGCACCATTTCTATGGGTTTATTTCTTGGAATGAAACGGCAGGATGCGGCAAGGTTTTCCTTTTTACTTTCCACGCCGATTGTGGCAGGTGCTGCGCTGCTACACGGCATTCATATTTTAAAGGGGCAGAGTGTTGACTTTAATCTTCCCATGTTTGCCTCAGGTGTGCTTGCCTCATTTATTTCCGGGATGTTGGCAATTAAATTTCTACTGTCTTTTTTTAAGAGATTTTCGTTAAACTGGTTTGTTTATTACAGATTTATTCTTGCTGCGGTTATAATAATATCAGTGACGGTATGGCAGAAGTCGTAAGAGGATTAAAATATGAGATAAAGGGGCTTGTTGCCATTTTATTTTCCCTTTTCACAGCAACATCGCTGCTTACTTATAATAAATGGGACCCCTCCCCTTTTACTTATACTGATTTACCTCCGTCTAACTACTGCGGCATTGCCGGCTCATGGTACTCAGACATACTTCTGGCTTTTTTTGGTACCGGAGCCTACATTTTCCCGATTATTTTGTTTTTCTACGGGCTGAGGAGACTTATTGGAAGCATAATGAAAAAAGAGAATCTGGTTGGTTCGGCTCTTCTGTCAGTAACCTTACCGATGTTTTTTACCCTGCTTTCAGAGACATTTAGCACAATAGCAGTTGGCGGAGGATTGTTTGGCTTTGTTTTAATCGGTATTCTAAAGAAACCCTTCTCCTCCGTGTTTGCCTACATGGTGACACTATCTGTTTTTTATACATCAATTGCGCTGATGCTGCCGATTAACCTGACCTCTATATCTTTCAGACGGAGGTCTCAGTCCGGGCCGTCCGTTTCATCCGCCTCAACTGCCGGCACAGAGAGCGCTGATGATGGGGATATAAAACCTGATTTTAAAATTATTAAACACAAGGAAGAGCCTCTTGAGGATGAGAGGAAGCCGCCGGAAATATTACGGCAAATTAAGATGCCCCCTGAGATGCGTGCCGGACAGTATAGCCTTCCAAATGTGGAATTGTTAATCACTGATGACATCCACAAGTATGAACTGACCAAAGAGGAGTTGGTACGGGCAGCCGATATTTTGAAAAACAGGCTTTCGGATTTTAATGTAGAGGGTAAGATAGCACAGGCTCATCCGGGTCCGGTTATCACCATGTATGAGTTTGAACCTGCTGCAGGGGTTAAAATCAGTAAAGTCGTAGCCCTCTCTGATGACCTTGGGCGTGCCATGGGCGGCATTAAGGTCAGAGTTTCGCTGATACCCGGGAAAACCCCCATAGGCATAGAAGTACCAAATGAGAAAAGAAGTGTGGTTAGCTTAAGGGAAATCATAGAGTCAGACAGGTTTATTAAAAAGAGCTCTCTTCTGACTCTGTGCATGGGCAAGGACATTTACGGCAACCCGGTGGTAGAGGACCTGGCCCGGATGCCCCACCTCCTTGTTGCCGGCACCACAGGCTCAGGTAAGAGTGTGGCCATAAACTCCATGATTATGAGTATTCTCTTTAAAGCAAAACCCTCGGAGGTGAAAATGCTGATGGTTGACCCTAAGCTGCTGGAGCTTTCCATTTACGAGGGGATTCCGCATTTAATTTCAAACGTAATAACCAGCCCCAAGGAGGCCTCAGACGCCCTGAAGAAAATGCTACTTGAGATGGAGCGCCGCTACCGCCTGATAGCAGGACAGGGGGCTAGAAACATAGAGATGTTCAATGCCTCGGTTACAGATGAGGAGAGGCTTCCGTACATAATAGTGATAATAGATGAGCTTGCAGATTTAATGTTCACAGCCGCCAAAAACGTAGAGGACTCGATAGTGCGTCTGGCGCAGATGGCAAGGGCATCGGGAATACATCTTATCGTGGCCACACAGAGGCCCTCTGTGGATGTTATAACAGGAATAATTAAAGCGAATTTTCCCTCAAGAGTTGCCTTTATGGTATCCTCCAAGGTGGATTCACGAACTATACTGGACACTCATGGGGCTGAAAAACTCCTTGGCCGGGGGGATATGCTGATGCTTAGCCCCGGGGCTAAAATCACCAGAGTGCATGGAGCGTTTGTTGATGAAAGTGAAATAAAGGCGGTAGTGGATTTTGTTAAATCACAGGCTAAGCCGGATTACTCTATTTTTGAAAATCTCGTAATGGAGGAGGCACAATCATCTGACTCTGACAACACAGGCAGTGACAGAGATGAGGTGTATAAGGAAGTCATCCGGTATGCACAAACAATGGGCGAGGTTTCGATATCTTCGATACAGAGGCGGTTTAAGATAGGCTATAACAGGGCGGCGCGCATTATGGATATGCTTGATGAGGACGGCCTTGTCGGCCCTCCAAAAGGCGCAGGGAAACCGAGGGATTTTGTTTCCAACTAAGAGAAGGTATTCTTATTAAATGGGGCTGAGGTTGGGATTATTATACAAAAGGAGGTAGCATAAAATGAGGCTTACTGTGTGTTTATTAATTGTTGTTGCTGCACTGAGTGGTTGTGTTCATGAGTTAAATAAGAGTGTCGGCAGCATTAGTAACTATACCGACCCTGTAACGGGTATGAAGTTTATCTATGTTGTGGGCGGTTGTTATCAGATGGGCGATACATTTGGTGACGGGCAGGACAATGAAAAACCAGTGCATGAGGTTTGTCTGGATAGCTTTTACATTGGAAAATATGAGGTGACACAGGAGCAGTGGGTAAAAATAATGGGTAGTAACCCGGAGGATAAAAAAGACTCCGCCTTTTATCGCTGCCGCCATGACTGTCCTGTTGAACGTGTCACATGGTATGAGGTGCAGGATTTTATTAGCAAACTAAATGTGCAGACGGACGGTAAATATCGTTTACCTACTGAGGCGCAGTGGGAATACGCATGCAGAAGCGGCGGTAAGCATGAGAAGTACTCCGGAGGTAACGACCCCTCGGAGTATGCCTGGTATGAGGCTAACGTTAATGACAGAACAGGAATTATCGGGCTGAAAAAACCCAATGGATTAGAGATTTATGATATGAGCGGCAATGCGTGGGAGTGGGTGCTGGATATGTACAATAAGGATGCTTACAGCAGCCATGCTCATAATAATCCCGTATATAAAGGCCCCGGAGTCGGGCATGTCATTCGTGGCGGTGCGTGGTACGTCTCACGCCAGTATGTAAGATGTGCGCTGAGATACACCGATGCTCCGCCCAATAAGGGAGAAAATGTGGGTTTCCGCCTGCTGAGGACCAATTAGGAGCGCCCTGTCGTCTGAGACCGGCGATTTTTTTGAAATTCACCTGTTGTCTTTTTCAGAAGATAATGGTAACATGTATAACTATTAAAGAAAGCTAAGACTACTGTGTTGATGCTGCTAAGGCTTAAAGCAGAAGTGCTTTGTTACTGTTAACTTAAACTTATACCAAGTAGCAGTCATTCGATTAACTTTGTTGGCTTTGTCTAAAGCTCCTTGACGTCTCCCCTAAAGGGGATTCCCCTGTAAGGGGAGGGGGCGCTTTCTCCTTGCCGCCTCGTTACTCTTTTGACTGCTACTTAGTATTAATTTGAAATCTGGAGGTATTGTATGAAAAGGAACTATCTTATAACTTTGGCTGCTCTTTTGCTGCTTATAGTTTTTCCGGTTGCCGTTTATGCCCATGAGGGTGGTAAACATGGTGATAACGGCGGCAATTCTTTAATTGAGGAAATGGTGCTTATTCAAAAGGCCATTCAGGAGATTGTTGTTGCAGTTGTTTTGAAAGACAGTAAAAGCGTTTTAAACGCAATAGAGCCCCTTAAAGGTACTATGGAAAGAACTCATGAAAGCGTCCATGCCGGCAAGATCAATCTGCCCAAAAATGCCGGCAAACTCAGCGAATTTATAAAAATGGACAAGGAATTTCATGGAAATCTTCATTTGCTGGAAGACTCCGCTTCAAAGAATGATTACAAGAAAATGCACACGCTCACTAAGAAACTCCTGGACGGCTGTATGAATTGCCATAACACATTCAGAAAATAAGTGAGGTGGATTTACTGCTCCTTTTCCACCGTGGCCACAGCACTAAGGGGCAGGTTCATCTCAAAGCTGCTGCCGCTGCCATGTTCACTTTTAACCTTTATGGCGCCCTGATGAACAAGCATTATTTTTGACGCTATGGCAAGCCCCAGCCCGGTTCCGCGCTCTTTTGTACTAAAAAACGGATCAAATATCCTCTCTATGTTTTGATGGCTTATCCCCTCTCCCTCATCTATCACTTTAATAACCGCCATGTTGTTTTCAACCGTCTCAATTATTTTTATTGTGCCGTTTTCAGGGGTTACATGCACTGCGTTTATAATTATATTCATAAGCACCTGCTTTAATAACTCAAGGTCTCCTTTAACCACAGCAGCGGGCCCCTCAACTTCCCTGCAAAGTGTTATTCCACGAGCCTCTATCAGAGGTAAAAGCATATTCAGGGACTCCTCCGCCACTGTTGAAATCTTAATATTATGAAATAACGGTTTCTGCGGTTTTGCAAAAAACAGCATATTGGTAAGAATGTTGTTGAGGCTTCTGATGCCGGTTGATATACCCCGTGCAAGGGTTGCATGAGGACTCAGGCCCAGTTCGTTTTCAAGCATACTGGCATAAAGTTCGATGCTGCAAAGCGGGCTTCTTATTTCATGCACTATCTGGGCTGCCATCTCTCCCATGGCAATAAGCCGTTTGTTTCTCTCATGCTGGGTTTCAAGCTCCTTAAGTCTTGTAATATCCTGAAGTAGAAAGACTTTTCCCCTTACAGCCCCCTCAGAGTCAGTGACCTCCGAACGGGAAACTAACACATTGTACTGATTATTATCCACATTGAGGAATGTATCCGGCCCCTCAGTTTCAATGGTAAAATCGAGGCTATCTATCGGTTTCCCCACCGCATCAGACTCCGCTATCCGAAGAAGGTTCACTGAGGCTCTGTTAAACATAGTTACAAGATCATTTGAATCTGTCACTATTATTGACTCACTCAGGCTTTCCAGAATTCCCTTTAAATAGTCCTTTGCCTCCTCTGTATCACTGAGTGCCTGCTCCAACTGCTTATTTTTTTCCTCTAACTCTATCGTAAGATAATGTACCCGTTCCTTAAGCTTCTCATATATCAGCTCAAGGCTCTTAGAGGCAACGGTAAAGGTGTTGAATGCTTCATTAAGTCTGCCGATGTCTTCCATCAGGGTTTCCCCTCCAGTTTATTATCCAGCTCCTTTTGCTGGAGTATTGATTTAGCATAGTTTCCCAGAGTTGAATTAACGAGGCTCAGTTTTTTTAAGGCCTCATCCGCCTCAGCTCCGCTTGAATTAGTTACAATGCCATAGAGTGCTCTCTCATTACCGGGGTCAGTCTGTACAATTTGCTTGTAATACTTCATTGCGAGGTCCTTCTTTCCGGCATTAGCATACATATCGGCAAGGAGCACATAATCACTCTGAGTGCCACCCAGTGTTGTGACTGCCTTTTCAAAAAATGCCGCCCCCTTTACTTTATCATCTATCTGTCCTATAGTATCATTTATTAATTTCATGTCTTCCTTCTTTAGTTCCTTTATATCCATAATTTTCAGAATTGCATTTTTGAAATCCCCGCTGGAGTAAAACATCTCAGCCTCAAGACGGTTTATTTCATCCGCAGAGATGTTAAGCCCCTTGAGCTGCCCAAGATACTTTACCGCCGCGGTCTTATCCCCTGCTTTTAATGACACATCGGAAAGTTCACGGAGTGCATTATATTTCCCTTCTGAGGCGGCATTTTTGGAAAACCAGATAAGAAGGTCTATGTAGGGTTTTCCCTGACCCTTAAGAGCATCTCTTACTTCAAATAAGAATTTTTCCCTGGACGTATCCAAAAGATATGAACCATAAGAACCCCATAAAGCTGCAAACTCCTTTTTATCACCTGTAAGCGCATCTTTCATTATATTTTCAAGCGCCTCAAGAAGTTGTGCAGATTTTGGTGATTTTTTTAATTGCGGGAGCATGGCCTCTATCATATCTTTATATTTTTTTTCTTTTAAATTCATTTTTACATCTATCAAATTTAATTCATTTTTCTCGTTTTCTTTCAAATGCATAGACTTTAAAACATCAAGCATCTCCTTAGCTTCATTCAGCACCCCCTTTTCCATCTGATTTTTGGCAATTTTCAGATAAGCCTTGCCTACCTCCGCACTGTCACCATCAATTAAATTCATATCCTTAAGTGTTACTACCATCTTCTTTGCCTCTTTAACTTTCCCCTTGTTTATGTATGAATCTATCAGCTTTAAGTTTGTGTTTTTGTACTGGTTTTTCTCATCATCTGACATATGCTGCTCTTTAAAACCCTGAAGCACCTCCTCCGCCTTATCCAACATGCCGGCATCCATATACGTATCAGCCAATTTTAACTTTGATTTCATGAATTGAGCTTTCTCATCATCTGTCATATACATGCCCTGGATATTATGAAGTACTTCCGCCGCCTTTGCAGGCATATCTCTGTCCATATACAAATCAGCCACCTTCATATGTGCCTTTCTAAACTGGCTTTTCTCATCCTCCGTCATAAACAAGGCTTTGAGGTTTTGAAACGCCTCTTTTGACTTATCAGGCATATCATGTTTTATATAAACCTGAAGAAGATTCAGGTAGGCTTTCTTTTGTACACCGCTGTCATGTGACTTTGTCGCATCGGTAAGCATATCAATGACTTTTTCAGGCTTAGAATCGTCCATTGAAGCCATTGCGGCATAGAGTTGTGCCTTCCCCTTATATTTATCGCCCTTTACCATTATCAAGAAACCCAGGGCTTTCTTCTTGTTACCATTAATAAACAAATTCTCACCATAGTAGTAACGTGTTTTGTCGTCTTTCAAAAGATAACCCATACCTTTTGAAGCAGCCTTTGCATAGTCTTTTTCAGCCTCTTTATACTTCCCGGTCTGCTGTAGTATGTTAGCCCTACGAAAGAGAATCTCAGGAGTCTCTCCGGCTTTTCCAAGATACTGTAATGCCTCATCATATGCACCGGTTTCATCAAGACATATGGCAAGGCCGTTAGTAGCTGCAGCAGCATATTTTGATTTTGGAAAGCTCTTTAAAAATGTCTTAAATCCGGCTCTGGCTTCAAAGTAACGTTTTCTCCCCAAATTTATCTCGCTTTGTTTAAACAACGCCTCTTCTTTTATGTTTTTGTTTTCTGCATAGTTATAAGCCCTTCCATACCTCTCAGCCGCCGCTGTAGTGTTACCATTGATCTGAAGAATTTTTGCATACAGGTAATTACATGCCGCCAGCTCATCAGCATCTTTGGTCTTTGACGGTTTACATTCATCAAGCATTGCAACAGCTTTACCGTATTCCTTAAGTTCCATCAAAACCCAGGCCTGCTTTAACTCAGGGTTCAGGATAAGTTCGGGAAGTGACAGTGCATAAGCGTTTGCCGTTAAAGATATAAAAAGAATTATCGAAAAAATACAGACTCTCATCAAATTAACAGTTTGCAAATTATATACCAGTTGGTAAGTGCTTGATTTAAATAGGTTATTTAAACCTCACCGTCAAACAAATGACATTTTTTTGCAATATTTTAGTACTACTGCACATGGGAATCACCTGATCTGGTGTCTATTCCCTTCTTTTTTAATTTCTCTATAAAGGTGGTCCTGTTCAAACCAAGTAACGCCGCCGCCTTACTCTTTACTCCCGCAGAGCGCTCCAGCGCCTGCATGATTATATTGGTTTCTATGTCATCAAGAAAAGAATTCAAATCTATCCCCTCGGGCGGAAGTTGTGATAGATCGCCTGATGAGGTGACAGGGCTGCGTGCTGGAGTTAAAAACCTCTCCGGTAAATCCTCAATATTAACAATCCCGTTTTCTGCAAGTATGGTAAAACGTTCGATAAGAGTTTCCAGTTCTCTGACATTCCCCGGCCAGTTGTACTTCATTAAAATCTCCATAGCATCATCTCTGATTACTATGGGCTCAATTGCTCTCTTGTCGGAGTATATTTTTATAAAGTGGTCTCTCAAAATCTGGATGTCTTCTTTTCTGTCCCTCAGAGGCGCTATATTAATCGGGATAACGTTTAATCTGTAGAAGAGGTCCTCTCTGAATTCACCACGCTTTGTTGCTTCCTCAAGGTTTTTATTTGTGGCGGCAAGTATCCGCACATCCCCTTTGACGGTTTTAATACCCCCTACCCTTTCATATTCCTTTTCCTGCAGAACCCTGAGAAGCTTAACCTGCAGGGATGGGTGCAGCTCTCCGATTTCATCCAGAAAAATCGTACCTGACTCAGCAAGCTCAAACCGCCCTTTGCGGGCACAAACTGCTCCGGTGAAGGCTCCTTTCTCGTGGCCAAAGAGTTCAGATTCAAGTAGCTCTTTAGGAATTGCACCACAATTTACCGGAACAAAAGGGTTTTCTCCTCTTGAGCTTAAAAAATGAATCGCCTTTGCCACCAATTCCTTACCCGTACCACTCTCTCCCATTATCAAAATAGTGCTGTCTGAGGAGGCCACCTTCTCTATTATCGCATAGAGACGCTGCATCTCACGGGATTTGCCTATTAGTTTATAAAACCCGACTTTTGTCTCCACTTCCTTCATTACATGTATTGTATAGTTATTCCTCTGCTATGTCAATAATCATAGGATTTCCCGAAATCCGACATAGAGGTTAGAAAAACGAGTAATACCAAGTTGAGACCGCTGTATACTGCCAATGAAAGTGAGAAAAGATTATATTTTGAAATTATTCTAATTGCCTGCTATGTTGAAATGTCAAGCCTTCTTTTTTTTCTTTTCTAAATTTTCTCCAAAAATTTAGTAGTAGAGCCTGTGG
>JAMOBJ010000012.1 GCA_039908095.1 Nitrospirae bacterium YQR-1 | reverse complement strand
CAGGCTCTACTACTAAATTTTTGGAGAAAATTTAGAAAAGAAAAAAAAGAAGGCTTGACATTTCAACATAGCAGCAGTTAACTACAAAGGCAATTTAATCTAATTGCAAGCTACACGATGTAATAACTTTCTGCCATGGGAAACCGGGATGCACATCAGACTTATCGCGCCGGAGATGATGATGTCCTAAAATCCCTTTAAATTGCCTGTAACCATCGTCAGTGTCAACATGATTAGCAGGTGTAAATTTAGGAATATTGAATTGCACGATCAGTTGATTTATTAGTTCTATTAATGATGTAATCTGAGCCTCAGAATATGCGTCAAAAAAACGATAACCTCTCCAAGGTGTTCCGTTATCATAAAAAGCATCTTTAAACACTGTTCGGTCGGAGACTTTGCCAAAGCAATACAGCCTTTCATTTCTCTGAATTAAACCACCCTCGCTGGCAAGCTCTATTCCTATGCTTCGCTTGTCAACTAAACCACCGGAATTCTCAAGACCTAAATGATATGCCCAATACTTAGAGTCAAATACCTCAAAAATTTCACCATCTCTTTCTATAACATATGCAGTGCCAATGCGTTGCGGGTCAGTTGCCCAGTACTCAATTGTGCTTTTTGCAGTAGCTCCAACAGTATGGTGTACAACAATCAAATCCTTTTTAGTCTCGGTTTTGATGTACTCTTTGTCTTGTAGTCTTAAAGTTTTATTAATGCTCATTGCAGTTATCTCCTGATTGTTTTAATAAATTTGTTAACTGTTAGTTTGTACATCATTTTATAACACTCCTGTTGTCGATTTTTCTAACCCGCCATACGGTCGGGGCTTTACAGATTTTTTATATGTTGTATGGACTTAAACAGCAGCCTTATGTTTGCAAAGCCAAACATAAAGCTTATACTTAATAGTCAGAATCAAAACTTTTTCCTGCCCATATATACGCATTTCTTACAAAAACCATATTCATTCTCCTTTTAAAATATGGTATAAAATTTATACCGGATATTCAGCGTACTTATATAGCAATTTTTATGCCATTTATATATCTATCATAACTGCTTGAAATATAATGATATTTATTTTATGATACTTTCTGAAGTGGGAACAGAATCCATATTTTTATGGAATCATTTCCAATAATTGAGATATTTTCAAAACTGGTAGTCCTTATAGGCGATGACGCATAATAAGAGTGGATGGGTTGAATGGGAAATCTGTTAAAGTGTTGTTACAGTGTAAATATCAGCTTGCCGACAATGATAATCAACGGTTAAAGGCATAGATCACCTATTATAAAGAAAGCTTTGTTTTGATTGGCACACTGTTTATTCGTAATGTAGAGCCACCTACCTATCTGAAAGTTAAAAAACGAAGTACAGACAAAGACTGAAACTTTGATGTTAATTTAGTATATAATCAGAGATGTCAGAATCAGAGTACTACCGGCAACAGCTCGAAAAGGCTGCGGCACTACAGGCCCAAATGGCAAAATCCCTGACGTTACAACCCATAAGTGGCAAGCCCCGATATATTGCCGGTGTGGATGCGGCATTTATTGACGAAAATATTATTGCTGCTGCTTGTTTGTACGAGCTTACAGACGTCTGTGAAATGCAGCTACTGAAAACAGACGAAAAAACAGTGGTAAGAAAAGTTGAGTTTCCCTACATCCCGGGGTTTTTATCATTCAGGGAGGCATCGGCTATGATTGATGCACTGAGGGCACTCTCTACACCACCCGATATTATACTGGTTGACGGACAGGGTATAGCACACCCCAGAGGCTTAGGGCTGGCCTCACACATCGGTGTTTTAATGAATTTGCCGGCAATCGGATGTGCCAAGTCCAGACTCACCGGTAACTATGAGCCCCCGGGGCCCCTAAAGGGCGACTCATCACACCTTCTTGCCGGTACAAAAAGAATCGGCACTGTCCTGAGAACCCGTAACAACGTAAAGCCGCTTTTTATCTCACCCGGCAACCTTGTGGATTTTGACGATTCCGTCGGAATTGTCCTTCGGTGCACTACAAACTACCGGCTGCCACAGCCTGTAAGGTGCGCCCATAACCTGGCTGCTCTAAGGAAAACGGCGGAGAAAACGCCTTCCTGAAAAACTGATGTTTTCTTAGTAGATTTTCCAGCCTACCCCTTTATTATAAATATGCCTTTATAGTATAATGCAAGTATGCAGTAGTTTAGTCTTTTTAATCAGTCATTAAGCCGTCAGGGGGTGTGTCCCCTTGTAAATATTTAGCACAGGAGATAAGCGATAAACACGGATGCCTAAGACTGCAGGTATTTTGATTATAGGAGATGAGGTGCTCTCCGGTAAGGTGGATGAGTGTAACGCCTTTTATATGGCCAGAGGACTCAGGGAAAAGGGCATTGTCGTAAGACGTGTTTGCATTATCCCCGATGAGGTGCCTGTTATTGCAGAGGAGATTAAAAAGTTTTCGGACAACTACGATGTTGTCTTTACCTCCGGCGGACTCGGCCCAACCCACGACGACGTCACTATCGAGGGCATTGCTAAAGGCTTTGGCACAGAGGTGGTTATTGAGGACTCCCTCTATAAATTCCTCTTTGACCGCTATGGCGATAAGCTGACTCCGGAAAGGCTGAAAATGGCTGAGATCCCTAAGGGAGCTGTTGTCATTACGCATCAGTCTATCCGGTTTCCTCTTATACAGTTCAAAAACATATATATACTTCCGGGACTGCCCGATTTTCTCAGGGATAAGTTTGACCTTATATCAACTTTTTTCAACGAGCCGCCCATAGAATTAAAAAAGGTATATTTCAACGAATACGAATCGGAGTTAGCCCCTTTTATTAATGAGGTTGTCTCTAAGCATCCTGACGTTAAAATCGGCTCATATCCGGTTGTAAATGAAAATCAGTATAGGGTTTATCTGACTTTTGAATCCCTGAAAGCAAGTGCCGTCAGCAGCGCCGTTGAAATGTGCACAAGTGGGCCGTACAGTGACAAGATTGTTAAAATAGAGTAACACACAGGGGGTGAACTATGACTAAACTGAAACCTTTTTTAACTGAAGAGCAGATTGCCGATAAAGTAAAGGAGCTTGCCTCAGAAATAAACAAAGACTTCGGTAATGAGCATTTCATTGCGATAGGAATTCTAAAAGGCGCTTTCGTTTTTTTTGCCGACCTGATAAGGCATATTAAGGCCCCGCTGTCGGTTGACTTTATCATTTCCTCAAGTTACGTTGACACCAGCACATCTGGTGAGGTTACAGTACACGCCGACATCAGGGAGGATATCACCGGTAAGGACGTCCTTCTCATTGAAGACATCATAGATACCGGTATATCACTTAACAAGATACGTGAAAGAATTCTGCAAAAATCACCAAGGTCGCTGAAAACCTGTGTGCTTTTAGATAAAAAAGACAGACGCATTGTGGAGGTGCCGGTTGAGTACACCGGTTTTGTAATCCCTGATGAGTTTGTAATCGGCTACGGCGTTGATTACAACGACAGTTATAGAAATCTTCCCTATATTGGGATTTTAAAACATTAGAAACGAGGAATTATGTTTGAACTTTCAGTGGAAACAACCTTTGCAGCAGCACATCAGTTAAGAGGCTACAAGGGTAAGTGTGAGGCCCTGCATGGCCACAACTGGCGCGTGCAGGTTGTTGTACAGGCCGAAAAGCTTAACGAAATAGATATCGCAATTGATTTTCACGATCTTAAAAAACTCACAAATGAGGTTACCTCTCAGCTTGACCATGCATTTCTGAATGATATTTTTCCGTTTACTCAGATAAATCCATCTTCTGAAAATATAGCAAAGTGGATTTACGATATGCTAAGGAAGAAAATATTATCAGAACATGTGCGGCTCCTTTCAGTAACTGTGTGGGAATCTGAAACGTCAGCCGCCACCTATTACGAGGACTAATGCCGGATACGGAATTTATTAATAAGGTTCTTAACGCCGCCACAGGCCGCTACGGCGTAAAGTGTGAGGTTTTTGCAGCCTGGTCCAAAAGCATTGAGGCAGAGGCTAAGGAGGCTGAGGTTGAAAGTCTGCAACGCTCCCAAGGCTCAGGATTTTCTATCCGTGTGCTTAAAGACAACAAACAGGGGCTGGCATACTCCACGGATTTTGAAAAATGGCCTGAAGTGCTTGACTATGCCCTTGAGGCCGCTAAATGGACTCAAAGTGATGACTATATATCATTTTCACCTAAACAGCAGTACTTTGATGTTGACATATATGACAAAAACATTGTCTCGATTAAGGAGGACGATGTAATAGCTATGGCTATGGATGTTGAGAGGGCGGCTCTACAGGAGAGCGGCAAGGTAAAGCGAGTCAGAAACGCCTCAGCCGAGGTTACCGTCATGGAGCTGTGTTTAGCTAACACCGGCGGATTATTCGGTCTCTACAGCGCAACATCTTGCAGTTTTTCAGTGATGGCTATGGCTGAGGAAAACGGTGATACCCAATCAGGCTGGCACTATGAAACCAACAGGTATCTGCCGGCAAAGGCTGCCGCCTGTAGTGTGGGTAAAATTGCCGCCCTCAGAGCGCTTGAACTCCTCGGTGCAAGGCCTTTTAAATCACTAAAAACAGCCATTGTAATGGACAATTCCGTGGCTGTGGATTTTTTAAGCCTTATTGCTTCCTCATTGTCCTCTGAAAATGTACAAAAGGGAAAATCCATGTTCTGCGGTAAACTGTCAAAGCCGGTAGTGTCAGAGCATGTCAATATAATAGATGACGCCACAATTCATAGGAGCTCCGCAGGACGCCCATTTGATGGTGAGGGCGTTCCTTCTCAAAAGACGGTACTCATCAGCAACGGTATCCTAAGCGGTTACTTGTATAACCTCTATACTGCTAAGAAAGACAATGTAAAATCCACGGGAAATGCAGCAAGGGGCGGCATAAAGGGCCTGCCTCAGGTGGGAGCGTCAAACCTCTACATAGAGCCTGCCGGTGATAAGTTTAAATACAGTGATCTTGACGAAATGTTTAAGGATATGGGAACGGGCCTCTATATAACCGATGCGATGGGAGTTCATATGGCTAACAGAATAACCGGTGATTTTTCCGTGGGAGTAAGCGGCATATGGATAGAAAACGGTAGCCGTGCCTTTCCGGTTAAGGAGGCTGTGATGAGTGGTAATTTACTCGATTTTTTTAAAAACATAGAGGCTTTTGCCGGTGAAGTAAAATTCTACGGGCGATACGGCAGCCCTTCTTTATTAATAAATGATGTTGATATAAGCGGGTAGCGGTGGCCGGGTGGTCAGGCGACCACCGGCAGTTAAGGATAAAGATAGTGGTCAGGGAGTCGGCGACTCCATGCGGTTAAGGACTGATTAAACGATATTGGAGGAATAAATGGATTATTTCTTTACAGAAGAGCAGTTGATGATAAGGGACTTGGCACGGCAGATAGCAGAGGAAAAAGTAGTGCCTGTGCGGGCTGAGCTTGACGAAAAAGAGGAATTCCCAAAAGATATTATGAAGATAATTGCTCAGGCCGATCTCTTTGGTTTATTTGTACCGGAGCAGTACGGGGGCTTAGGAAAGGGGGCGGTAGAGCTCTGCATTGCAGTAGAGGAGCTAAGCCGGGCATGTTTGGGTGTTTCCACCAGTTATGCTGCAAATGCCCTCGGCACTTTCCCTATTCTTTTGTTTGGCACAGATGCTCAAAAGGATAAGTTCTTACCGGATATCGCATCCGGTAAAAAGCTGGTAGCTTTCGGCCTTACCGAGGCTAACGCTGGAAGTGATGCCGCAGGAATTCAAACAACCGCCGTTAAAGACGGTGATGAGTATGTTTTAAACGGTACCAAGCAGTGGATAACTAACGGCAGCGAGGCTGAGATATATACAGTTATAGCCATGACGGATAAAGCCCGCGGAGCAAGAGGCGCTTCCGCCTTTATTGTAGAGAAAGGAACACCGGGATTTACATTTGGCAAAAAGGAAAAAAAGATGGGCATACGGGCATCTATTACCTGTGAGCTTGTTTTCGACAATTGCCGCCTGCCTAAGGAAAACATTTTGGGCAAAGACGGTATGGGCTTTATCGTTGCCATGAAGACACTTGATCAGTCAAGAATCGGGGTCGGAGCACAAGGGCTGGGAGTAGCACAGGGAGCCTTTGAGGAGGCTGTGAAATTTGCTAAAACAAGAATTCAGTTTGAAAAACCGATTATTAGTTTTCAGGCAATACAACACATGATTGCTGACATGGCTATTGAGATAGAGGCCGCAAGGGCACTTGTCTATTCGGTAGCAAAATTTATAGACAGTGGTGCCAAGGATATTACAAAACCCTCTGCTATGGCTAAAACGTTTGCCACTGATATTGGTATGAAAGTTACGACAAATGCTCTACAGGTTATGGGCGGCTCCGGCTATATGCGTGACTACCCTGTGGAGAAGATGATGCGGGATGCCAAGATTTTGCAAATCTACGAGGGCACTAATCAGATTCAAAGAAATGTCATTTGCCAAAGCCTAATTAAGGAGTTCTCGAGGATAAAATAATTCAATGATTAATACTTTACAATGACTACGAGTATAGAATTAATACCATGTAGCATTCAGAAGCAAATGCCGGCGGCGAGGAACAAGCGACGCATCCCTTACAGGGAATTCCCCTTTAAGGGAGAGCACGGTTTGAAGGCAACCTGGTATAACAAATAAAAAAAGAAGGGTATGATTATGAAGATTGTTGTGTGCATTAAGCAGGTGCCGGATACGGCTGAGGTTAAGATTAATCCTCAAACTAATACACTTATGAGAGACGGCGTACCGAGCATAATAAACCCCTATGATTTACACGCTATTGAGGCCGCCGTTTCGATAAGGGAAATGGTCAACGCCACGGTTACGGTCTTAACAATGGGACCTCCTCAAGCCGAGACGGCACTCAGGGAAGCTGTTGCGATGGGAGCGGATGAGGCTGTGTTACTTTCCGACAGAGCCTTCGCAGGCTCCGACACGTGGGCTACCGCATACACTCTTTCCGGTGCTTTAAAGAAAATCGGTTACGATATTATTTTTTGTGGCAAACAGGCCATTGACGGTGACACTGCCCAGGTGGGCCCTGCTGTGGCCGAGTTTCTCGACATCCCGCACGTGGCTTATATTAGTAAAATTAACTCTATCTCAGATTCTCATGTTGAGGTAAGGCGCATGATGGATGACGGTTATGATGTTGTTGAGACCTCGGTTCCTGCGCTTTTCACCGTTGTGCGCGAGCTTAACCAGCCGCGCTATGCCTCCCTGAAAGGTAAGATGCGTGCAAAAAACGCCCAAATTAAAAAGCTCACCCATGCCGATATAGAACTGGATGAAAAAGACCTCGGGCTTTCAGGTTCCCCCACTCAGGTTAAAAACATCTTTGCGCCGGAGATGAAAAAAGAGCGTATCCTGTTTGAAGGTAAGCCTCAGGAGCAGGCAGCAGAGCTTCTCGGTGTGCTTAAGACTATTAAATGTATATAGGGAAAAAACATAAATTTAAGCTAATGTGGAGAGGACATGCAAATAAAGGTTGACAGGGAATTATGTACCAGTTGTGAGACATGTATAGCCTCCTGTCCGTATGAGGCAATAGTGTTACGGCAGGGTAAGGCTTTTGTTAACGAGTACTGCCAGATATGCCGGATTTGTCTGAGTGTCTGCCCCGAGGGCGCTATAAAGGAAGTGAAGGATACGCACTCAGATGATGCAGATACAGTTAAGGACATATCGGCATACAAAGGGGTGATGGTGTTTGCCGAGCAAAGGGGAGGGAAGGTTTCTCAGGTGGCGTTTGAACTTCTCTCAGCCGGGCGCTCTCTGTCGGATAAGCTCTCAGTTGAGTTATCCGCAATACTGCCCGGTGCCGCTGAATCAGAGGCGGAGGAACTTATCAAGTGGGGAGCGGATAAGGTGTATCTATGCAACAGCGCCGCACTTACAAATTTTAACGACGAACCATATACTGAGCTTGTTTCAAAAATCATAAAAGAGTACAAGCCTGAAATCGTATTAGCCGGAGCCACTGCAATCGGAAGATCGTTTTTCCCTCGTGTAGCGGCCCGTCTTCATGCAGGGCTTACGGCGGATTGTACATCTTTGGAAATTGAAGAGGGAGGTAGAAACCTGCTTGCCATAAGGCCGGCATTCGGCGGTAACATTATGGCGACAATTATGTGCCCGGACACCCGCCCCCAGATGGCTACAGTGCGCCCAAAGGTTATGAAAAAAGGTGCATACGATACATGCAGGACAGGTATAATTATCAATGTTGAGGCACCGGATACTGCAAAGTGTAGAACCAGGGTGTTGGAGACCGCTAATGAGGCCTCTGTTTGCACTATAAACATTGCGGAAGCCGAGGTGATAGTCTCAGGGGGCAGGGGGTTAGGAAATCCTAAGGGGTTTGAAATGCTAAAGGAGCTTGCAGAGCTTGTAAACGGCACACTGGGTGCTTCCAGAGCAGCCGTTGATGAGGGGTGGATTCCTTATAACCATCAGGTTGGCCAGACCGGCAAAACGGTGTGTCCGAAGGTTTATATCGCCTGTGGCATCTCAGGCGCTGTGCAGCACATGGTCGGAATGCAGTCATCGGACATCATTATCGCTATAAATAAAAACGCCGAGGCGCCGATTTTCAATATTGCCAATTATGGAATAGTGGGCGACCTGTATGAAATCATACCTATGCTGATTAAGAAGATTAAGGAGGAAAGGGGATGATGAAAAAGGTAGCTGTTGTGTTTCCCGGGCAGGGTTCTCAAGGAGTAGGGATGGGACTTGACCTCTTTGAAAACTTTGATGAGGCAAAAGCCGTCTATAAAGAAGCCTCTGAGGCTCTCAATTATGATATAGGGAAGTTATGTTTTACCGGTCCTAAAGATGAATTAAATAAAACCTTCAGAACTCAGCCGGCTCTTCTGACAACAAGCGTTGCCGCCTACAGAGTAATGTTGTCAAAGGGGATAAAGCCTGAAATGTTGGCGGGGCATAGTCTTGGGGAGTATTCGGCCCTTGTTGCCGCAGGTGTATTGACTCTTCCGGCGGCGGTTAAGTTAACCGAAATGCGCGGGAAATTTATGCAGGAAGCCGTCCCTGAAGGACATGGCCTTATGGCAGCCATACTGGGGCTTGACAGAGGGAGTGTTGATAATATCTGTTTGCAGGTTAAATCCGGCTATGTTGCAGCGGCTAATTATAACTGCCCGGAGCAGACTGTGATTGCAGGCGAAAAGCATGCTGTTGATGAGGCCATAAAACTTGCTAAGGATGCAGGGGCAAAACGTGCCATACCGCTTGCCGTCAGCGTTCCCTCTCACTGTACCCTTATGGTTGGCGCATCTGAGCAGTTAAGTAAATACTTTGAAGGTATAACTTTTAAAAATGCTGAAATTCCAATTGTTAACAATGCAGACGCTATGGTATTGCTCAAGGCTGACCAAATTAAAGCATCGTTAATCAGGCAGCTTAACAGTCCGCTTCTTTGGGAAGACTCAGTTAAAAAGATGGTTGACACCGGTGTGGAGGTTTTTGTAGAGGTTGGCCCTATAACGGTTCTGTCAGGGTTGATTAAACGGATAGATTCATCTGTTACAATATTAAATGTGCAGGACAGCGTTTCTTTAGAGCGAACCGTGGCAGCGTTAAACAATTAAGGCCTGCCGTACCGTGCAGGTTTATATACACAGGAGGGTTGTTTTAAGATGATTAAAATTTATTACGACAAGGACGCAAATCTAAGTACCCTGAAAGGTAAGAAGATAGTAATAATGGGTTACGGAAGCCAGGGACATGCTCATGCCAATAACCTGAAAGAAAGCGGTATGGACGTTACAATTGGAATCAGAAAGGGCAGCAGTTGGAATAAGGCGCTGGAGGCCGGCTTTAGCGTGATGATTCCCTCGGAAGCTGCAAAAATCGCAGACGTTATAATGATTCTGCTTCCCGATGAGATTCAGGGAGACACGTATAAGGCGGAGATTGCTCCAAACATGAAAAAATCAGTATATTTGGCTTTTGCCCATGGCTTTAACATCCACTTTGGGCAGATTGTTCCACCGGTGGATGCAAACGTGTTTATGACGGCTCCTAAGGGCCCCGGTCATCTCGTAAGGAGTGAGTACGTGCGCGGAAGCGGCGTACCTTGTTTAATAGCAATACATCAGGACCCTGCCGGCAATACAAAAGATATCGCTCTTGCCTACGCATCGGCTATCGGAGGCGGCAGAGCAGGGGTTATTGAGACTTCTTTCAGAGAAGAGACGGAAACCGACCTTTTCGGCGAACAGGTAGTTCTCTGCGGCGGCTTAACATCCCTGATAATGGCAGCCTACGAAACACTTGTTGAGGCGGGATATGCCCCTGAGATGGCCTATTTTGAATGTCTGCATGAGGTTAAGCTGATTACGGATTTAATCTACGAGGGCGGCATTGCCAACATGCGTTATTCGATAAGCAACACCGCTCAGTACGGCGACCTGACACGCGGCCCAAGAATCATAACTGATGAAACGAAAAAGGAAATGAAGAAAATACTGTCCGAAATCCAGGACGGGTACTTTGCTAAAGAGTGGATGCTGGAGTGTAAGGCCAATAAGCCTGTCTTTAACGCACTAACCAAAAAAGGTGAGGCGCACAGCATAGAGGATGTAGGCCAAAAATTAAGAGCTATGATGCCCTGGCTTAAAAAAGGTAAGTTAGTAGATAAATCAAAAGCTTAGATAAGGGAAAAGGCAAGTAAAGGGAGGGCGCTGCCCTCCCTTTGAATCCCACCCGCAAGGGGAAATGATTCCCCCTTGACCCCCCGCTTTGTAGTGTAGGCCTGGGTGGTTAAGTACAGGCAGGGGCGAGTAATTATTCGTAGTGCTTTTTTATCCATGTTAAAAAATCCACGGCATTTAAAATTAAAATATTTTCGTACTGCTTCAGCGTCAATAGATGCTTTCTATCTCCTGTAACGATTGCCTGCACTTTTCCAGCTACAGCGCACTCAAGGATTCTGTTATCGTTGTCATAATTAAGTACATTTAAGCTCTCTATAGGATTAACAAGTTCTGAAAACTCAAGCAACCAGTTAGTATTATCTTTTACCTTTTGGAGTTGCCATCCAAATTTCCTTACAAGTACTCCCTCTATTTCTTTAATAATATATGAAGAAATGACATTTAACACAACTCTATCCATCACTAACTCTAATATTTTATACGGCTTACCACCATAGATTATTCCCGAAATTACGATGTTTGTGTCAATCGCTATTTTGAGCATTCATTTGTTCATTTCTATATTCTTCAATCAACCTTGCGACATCGTCCTCAGTTTCAATACCGAGTTCTTTAGCTTTCATTTGACCATATTGTGACAACTTTAAATATTCTTTTCTTAGTAAATAGCTTCTCAGCGCTTCCCTCAATAGTGCACTTCTGGTTCTGTGCTCTTCTTTAGCTATAACTTCAACACGCTCTAAAAGCTCCGGCATAATTGAAATTGTCACTTGTTTGGTTACTCTCATCATACACCTCAGTTTGCGTTAGTTATTCTTAACTATAACAGTTTTGGTTTAGTAATTTAAAGTAAATTTCAGTATAGTGGACCCCTATAAGGCGTCGCCGGCTCCCAGCCGCCTGCGTTTACTTCTGAATACAACTTGGTATCAATTGACAAACACCATTGAGAGTGATTAAAATTTGCAATGAAAATAGATAAAAAAGCTGCTGTTTTTTTTGGCTTTATTTTTCTGATTGGTGCGTTTTTTTTTATATACAGGCTTGATAGCAGGATTTTATGGGAAGATGAGTCTGCAACGGCTAATCTGGCCGTTAATATACTTAAATACGGAATTCCACTTGGTGATGACGGGAAAAACCGCCTTATTTTTAATGTTTCTAATGACCTCAATGAAGACTCTATATGGGTGTTATCACCGTGGCTTAGCGAATACCTGACGGCAGGTTCTTTTGCCATATTTGGGAAGAGCGAGTTTGCAGCAAGATTACCCTTTGCTGTGTTGGGGTTTCTATCAGTAATATTTCTCTTTTATGTAGTCTGGGATATCTTTAAGGACAGACAACTTGCACTGTTATCTCTGCTTCTTTCAGTAACTTCCGAGGTGTTGATTCTCCACAGCCGGCAGTGCAGGTACTATGCGGTTTCAGTCTTTATGCAGGTATTGTTTATATTTGCATTTTATCTGTTGCTTCAACGGAAACGTATCGGTATTGTCTATATGTTTATAGCCCTTACATGCCAGTTTTACAGTAGTTACTTGTTTGTGCCGGGTAATTTGCTGTTGGCAGTGACAGCCGGTTTCATCCTTAGGAAGAAATACCCCGGAGTTTTCGGTGATTTAATAATTGCTGCTGTAATTGTTTCATCTCTCGGGCTTATTTGGGTTATATATGCAAAACTCTGGAACCAGACTCAATATATAGGGATTACATCTTATTATGAAAAACTTCTTTTTTATATCATGCAAATTAACATGACAATGTTTCCGCTGCTGCTGTTGCTTCTGTTGCTTGTTTTTTACCGTAAAAGTGATTTTGTTGTTAACAGTATTTCCAGGGATATGATGTTTTTTATTCTTGCCATAATACCGTTTCAAATTGTATTTATTATAAATTATTTTACTTTTTTTCTCCGTTATATAATAATACTTGTTCCAGTCTTTATCGTCCTGCAATCGTTAATACTGAGAAGGTCCCCTCCTCTGCTTCGCTATACGATTGCCGGAATCCTTTGTCTTACAAATTTTATAGGATATACCGGATTAATTTCGTTTAAGGCTTTTATGGCTACACGTCCCCGCTTTGAAATACAAAGGCCGAGAGTAACGCTTAAAGATATATTTATGGAGAGAGTCACTCCCTATGTTAACCGCAGTGGTGAGGTGATAGCTTTTCTGAATAAAAATACACTGCCCGGGCAATCACTGCTGGCTTGTGGCAGTGAGTTTCCTGTGATATTTTATACACAACTTAAGGTGATTAATCTTCACAAGTTAAAAGGACAGTTAACGTCAAACCCCGACTGGATATTTCCTCAGAGTGTCTCAGGAATGAATGAGTACGTCACTGGCAAGAAGTGTAATATTGCAGAGAATTCAGAGTTTCTTAAGCAAAACTATGAGCCGGTTATAATTGAGGTGCATAACAGTTGGCTTGCAGGTAGTGTCGCTGACCCGGATATGTATGAATACTTCACTACTGCAGAAAAGATTCCTTTAATAGCTTATAAGAAAAAGGGTTGATGTGTAGTAGCTACGATTTATACCAAGTTGCAGTCAGAAGCATAACGAGGCGGCAAGGAGAACGCGACCTCCCCTTACAGGGGATTCCCCTTTTAGAGGAGCGTACGTCAAGGAGCTTTTGACGAAGCCAACAAAGTTAGGCGATTGAATGCAACTCGGTATTACTCATTTGACAAACACCCTTTTAACCAATTACAATTGGCTATGGTGGCAGACGGAAAAACCGCTTTTTCCCTGAGTTTAATATTTCTGCTTGCTGCGCTTTTTTTTTGTACAGGCTTGACAACAGGGTTTTATGGGAAGATGAGACAATAACTGCAAATCTCGCTGTAAATATCCTTAAGTACGGCATCCCCGGAGGGGATGACGGCACAAATCGTCTGCTTTTTAACTCTGCTGCCGACCTCAATAAAGACTCCGTTTGGGTTTATTCCCCGTGGCTTAGTGAGTACCTGACGGCTGCATCATTTGCTGTTTTTGGGAAAAACGAGTTTGCAGCACGGCTACCATTTGCTGTGTTGGGGTTTCTGTCCGTGATTTTTTTGTTTTACGTTGTCCTCGATATTTTTAAAGACAAACAACTGGCCCTGATAACACTGCTGCTTTCCATAACATCTGAGGTGTTAATCCTGCACAGCAGGCAATGTAAGTACTACACAATTGCCATCTTTATGCAGATTTTATTTATATACGCTTTTCATCTGCTAATAGGCAGAAAGCGTGTCGGCATAGTCTGTATGGCCATAGCTCTGACAGCCCAGTTTTACAGTAATTACATGTTTGTCCCTGGCAATATGCTCCTTGCTATGGCCGCAGCTTTTATGCTTAGAAAGAAATACCCCGGACTTCTATTTGATTTGTTCATTGCCTCCGGTATTGTCTCTGTTTTTGCCCTTGCATGGGTTCTATATGCCGCCCTATGGAATCAGGCCGGGCTTGTGGGGCTTTCCTCATATTATGAAAAGTTGATTTTTTACCTCATTGAAATTAACATGACGATGTTTCCTCTGCTGTTGCTTCTGCTGCCGGTCTTTTTTAGAAAAAGCGAATTTATTATTAATGCCGGCTCTAAAGAAATGCTCTTTTTTATTATTGCAATTATTCCGTTTCAGTTGTCTTTTACTATAAATTTTTATCTCTTTTTTATTCGCTATATAATTGTACTTATCCCTGTTTTTATCATTTTGCAGGCATTAATTCTGAGAAAAACCCCTTTCTTGCTGCGTTATACTCTGCTGTGTGTACTGTGCTTTACAAATGTTATTGGATACGCTGCAGTGTTGCCGTTTAAAAATCTGCTAATCCCGCATACGAGACTTGAATTACAGAAGCTGCGCTTTCCGGTTAAAGATATACTTATTGAGAGACTCACCCCGTATGTTAACCGTTCTGAGGAGTTGATAGCTTTTTTGAATGAAAATGCGCAACCGGGGCAAACACTCCTTGCACAGGATTCTGAATTTCCAGTAATATTTTATACAAAATTAAAAGTGCTTGACATTAATTACATAAAAACGCAACCATCAGAATTTCCTGACTGGATTTTCACTCAAAGTGTTTCCGGAATTAATGAGTACCTGGGCGGAAAGTCCTTTGATACAGGGGCCTATTCTGAATTTCTGAGGCAAAACTACGTGCCGGTTATTATTAAAGTGCATAATTCAAAGGTGGGCGGCAGCATCCCGGACCCGGACTTGTACGAATATGTTACATCTGCAAACAAAATCCAATTTCTTGTCTTTAAGAAAAAACCACGGTGATAATAACAGGCAACAGCCGGGAAGCAGACACATTTATCGGCAAAACCACCATATTTCTATTGTTTGCCGTCTTATTTATATTAACATTACCACCATTTTACCATGTACTGACTGCAGAGCTTGACGATTCCTATCTGGTTGGCCTCAATAAGGTTCTGCTTATGAACTACAATTTCGGCAAAGACATCGTTAGCACATACGGTCCCATCGGATATCTGAAATCCCCTCTTTACATTGACAGGGCACACTGGATAGGCTCTGTAGTTTTTACTTTTTATGTTCATATTACGTTCTTTGCCGCTCTTTTGCTCTTTCTCAAAAAGGTGAAAGCCTCAACCTCCGTTTACTTATACGTACTGTTATCACTGTTTATATTTCTTCAGGCAAAAAACCGGATTGAGCCGTATCTGTATTTTTATTTATTTATTTTTTCTTATTTATACTGTAAAAGGCAAAAGCCGTCATATCTGTATCTGTTGCTGTTGATTCCGCAATTTGCGGTACTTGCATACATAAAAATTTCATTAGGAATATTTTTAATTCTTATAGCCGCCACACTGACTGGTTTTCTTTTATACATGAAACGCTATGGTGAGGCATTATTTGTTGTTATGCTTTATATCGTTTCACTATTTGCCTCAGGGCGCTTACTTATCGGCAGCTTTTCCGATATGTTTGTTTTTTTTAAAAACTCTATGCAATTAACGGCTTACTATGCAGAGGCCGTCTCTGTAACAGGTGAGCTGTGGCAAGTGTTAACAGCTATACTGTTTTGGTGTATTTATATTGGGCTGATAATTTACAATTTTATACGGGGTGGCGGAAACGGCCTTCTTTTTTTAGTTTTCAGTTTTGCTCTCTGTCTGGGCAGCTTTAAACATGGCTTTATGAGGCATACCGATTTACATGCCATAGACTTTTTTGCTACATGGGGCCTGATTAATATTCTCTTTTTTGCAGAAATACAAAACATGAGAAAGACTTTCAAGAGATTTGTTTTTATTTATTCACTGTTGTTTCCCCTGATTTTTACAATTATTTTATATCCTAAAAACATCGTTCCGTTAAACACAACAATAAGCCAGATGAGTGCACTTACGGAGATTCTCTTTAATGAAAAGGAGTTTGCGCCCAAAGAAAAAAACAGGAAAATGCTGAGACAGTTTTTCAGTTTATCGCCGGAGACAATCAATCTTATAAATGGCCACACCGTGGATATTATTCCCTTTGACATTGCTCTTACTGAGCTTTATGATTTAAACTACCGCCCGCGCCCTGTATTTCAATCATACAATGCCTACACATCGCAGTTGGATAAGCTGGGTGCGGAGTTTTATAAAAGCAACCGCGCTCCTGAATTTATAATTTATAAAAATGACTCTCTTGATGGTAAGGAACCCGTTTTTTACGAACCGGAAACATTCAGAACCATACTGCTGCGCTACAGCCGGGTTCATTCAGACGGTAAATTTCTGATTCTAAGGAAACACGGCACCCCTAAAAAATATGAGGAGACTTCTGCCGGCTCTCTAACCGCCTCCGTGGGAGAGCCCTTTAAAATGCCGGTTTACGTCTCCGACACTTTGGTCTTTGCCCGTATCCGTATGGATTACAATTTTGCAGGCAGGCTGCTTGCCCTTGCGTATAAACCACCTATGACGTATTTTGAGGTTTACATAGACGGTAAGCGTACGGATAAATCAAGGTTCGTTTTCAGAAACGCCGTAAACGGAATTTTTCTGAGCCCTTTTATCCCCTCCGGCAGTACAACAACCGGTGAATTTGCAATCACTACGCCATACCCTGTTTTTTTTAAAAACAACATTGAAGTTGAATTTTTTACCGTACATCTTGCATTTTGAGCAGCCATTAGTAACACAATAGTTGTTATTCCAATTCTAATTCAAAAGTAAACACAGGCGGCAAGGGAGAATTTGCACCTGTCAGATTAAATATCTTTTACTACTATTTATGCCCCTGAACTTTCCGCTATAATAAGCAATCAAAACAAACATTTAAAGGAATCGGGTTTTATGCCGATAAATTATATAGCTTAGAACAGACTTTCAACGGAGCCGATTAAATGAAGGAAATTTTAATTATATTAAACACTTTTGACTTAAACCACCCTGTTACGAGAAAAACCATTGAATATTTGAAAAAGACCGACCTGTTTAAGACTGAACTGTTTATAGCAGACAGCGGATATGAAAACGATGAACCGTATTCTAAGCGTATTAAGGCCTATATGGCTTACGCAGATGGAAGACCGGTTGTTATTATAAAAAGCGGTGTTTTGGTTAAAGACAACGACTGGCTTGAAAAACTTATCAACACCTCAGAGGCCTCCGGCG
Source organism: Nitrospirae bacterium YQR-1 (assembly GCA_039908095.1). Lineage (NCBI taxonomy): Bacteria > Pseudomonadati > Nitrospirota > Nitrospirae bacterium YQR-1. The sequence continues at coordinate 70,467 of JAMOBJ010000012.1, read as the reverse complement.
CATCTATTGTGGGGTGTGTTGGGATAAGTGAGAATACTCGGAATAAAATCTATGGCTACACACTTACCGATAAAGCTGCACATATTACAATAGAAGATGACGGCCGGGATGTTTTGTACGTACCGGCGGTAACACCGGGCCTTGTCTATATTCCACGCCCTGAGGAAATTGAAATTGATGAGCATTTCTATGGGAACATGTATGTGACCGATATTTGTGTAAGGGCATGGTCTCAGGGAAAGAAAACTGCGGTCTCTCAGGCTCTGCTTTCTTACGGGGATAGTCTATTATCGGAGAGCTCGTTAAATGAAGCTGACATCGAGCATTTAAGAAACAAATGGTGTTACTACATTAAGGCCCGGTTGTTTTTAAATGAGGATATTAAAACTTTCTGTGTATCTTAAAACTAATCAGGGATGAAAGATGAGAAAAACACATGAAATAAGGATAATTCTGATTCTACCCCTCAACCATGAACCAACGGCGGAGGATATTCTCAAAATAAACGGCCTCTATATAGGAATGTCACATTTTTTTAACTATGAGAGTCTGTGTTTTTGGCATTATGACAATGACCCCGTACGCTGCCGGCAGGAGCTCCTGAAATCAGCCTTGCTTGAGAGCTTTAATTGCGGTATGGATTATTTGTTTTGGGCGCCGGATTTGGACGCCGTAAGTATCCCTGCTATGTGGGATATAATCAGACGCACTGAGGATGAATCACTTAAAGGCGTTTATACTGTTTCAGGCGGCAACAAGATTTCGCCCATTATGTTAGTGCATATGGAATTAGTTGTCTGCTATATAAAACAATACGATATAAGCAGGTGGTTTAAAAACAGCAAGAATAAAGAGGAACAAAGTCCTGATTCGGCCTTTTTGGAAAATATGGCTACTCTTGGTTACCCTATACTACCGCATGAGATAAAAACAACGGTGAACACTCAGGTGCCGGCTTTAAGAGTTTCATCCGGAGTTAATTTTTTACCTGAGTTTATTCCTAAATCACATCCGTTATACAAACGCCATGATATGACCACATTTATACTAAGTATCCTTGAACTGGCCGCCGCCTCAAAAAACAATAAAAAAATAGCGCTATATGGAGCAGGCACTGTCTCAAATGCCCTTGCCCCGCTTCTGGGTGAAAGTCTGAAGATGGTCGTTGATAAGAATAAAGAACTCTGTGGAAAGCCTTATTATGGTCTTACCGTAAAGTATCCTGATAGTCTGAATGATTCAATAAACGACTACGATACCATAGTGATTACGCCGGTAGGCAGAGAAGTCGAGGTAAGGAAGTACCTTCAGGAAGTCCTTGGAAGCCATTATGATTTGAAAACCATTATAGGCTTTGACGGTGTTGTAACACATAGTTCAGAGGGTGTATCAACTGTCATAGTATCTCAAAAGGTAAATTACGAAACCGGAGGGCTCCAAAATAAACCCTCTGATAAGTTAACTACTACTACTGACCGTGTTCTTACCAAAAGGGCGGTTCTCTATGTCGGCTATCTGTGTAATATAAAGTGTATTTTCTGCTACTATGCTCACACACCTGCAAAGAACTGGCATACACTTGATGAGTGTAAAGCTGATGCCTTTCTATACCGGAGCGAGTACAAAAACGAATGGGTTGATATCACAGGGGGAGAGCCCACGATTTACCCCCACATCATTGAGTTGGTTAAGTACTGTAACGAAATCGGCCTTAAACCCTCGCTTATCAGCAACATGAGGGCTTTATCAAATGATGATACTGTGCTGAGGCTGACGGAGGCCGGTGTCTATGATTTTCTCTGTTCTGTTCATGCCCTTGGTGATACTTATGACTTTCTTACAAAATCAAAAGACGGTTGGAAGCACGTTGTTGGGGCAGTTGAGAATTTCCAGAAACATGATATTAAGTGGCGTGTAAACTGCACAATGACGGCGGTAAATAAGACTCAGTTAAAAGATATAGCCATGTTTACTCACAGGCACGGTGGACGGGTTATAAATTTCATAAGTTACAATCCCTTTGAGGGTTGGTCTCTTAAGATGGACATAGATTTTCAATCAAGCCACGGTGAAATAAGCCCATATCTGCGTGAGGCTTTGGATTATTGTGATGAGGCAGGGCTTGAAGCTAATGTCCGGTATTTCCCGTTTTGTATGATGAAAGGCCATGAAAATAAGTGCTATAACTATTCACAACTCAGTTATGACCCCCACGAATGGGATTTTTGCAGCTGGTTTTCCGATAAAACAAGAAACCCATCTCCAAAGACGTCGGTGCAAATCAGAGAGCTCATAAGTACCGAGCAGGAGATGCACCTCTTTGAAGCCCACAGGTTTAAACGCACTGCTTTTGAGCAAAGCGACAAGTGCCGCTTCTGTGCTTACGGCTTTATATGTGACGGCTTTGCCAATCAGTACGCCGGTCGTTTTGGCACTGATGAGATGGCTCCTTACACAGGGGATTTCATAAAAGACCCGATATTGTTTATCAAAACACAGAAGAAAATCGTTGATGAATAATAATGATAATATGGCAGTAGCATCATGAGAACAAAAGATACTATCGTTGTTATGTGTGCTCCCACGGTAAACCGTATGATTTCCATGCGTGCTGTCGGTTCGGTTAAGGAGACTGATTTACAAAGGGCTGAGTTTATAGTTTTAGACAATAATTATGACAGAAAGTTTCATCATCCGACGATTATGAACAGGATGTTAAGGTATGGGGCTGAAGCCGGAAAAACCGTCATATTTCTTGATGATGACATTGAGGTATATGATTATAACTGGATAGAGCGTCTTCATGAAGTCTCAGAGAGGATGAACGCCGACATTGTAAGCTCAGTGCATACATACGAAAATGGAGAGCCCAATCACGAGGGAATTTTTGTGTGTAAGCAGACCGGCACGTGGATGTACTATAACCTGGTGATGGAGCCTCAGTATGTAATTGATGGCGCCGTCTATGTGCCTGGGCTCTGCAGCGCCGTGCTCCTTGTTAAAAATCCTGGAAAATACTACTTTGATGTTAATTACAGAAAGTACCACCACGACCTGGATATTTGCCTTCAGGCATGGCGGCAAGGCTCAAAGGCTGCCTGCGCCATCGACCTGAAAATTATTCACAACCTTAAGTACTATGAGCTAAAGGTCCCGACATTTTGGGATACGTTTCACAACGATTCAGGATATTTTTCAAAAAAATGGGCATCCTACATCCCCGCGCTTATAGAAGTGCCGGAGCTTCTGAGATTTAAGGAGTTTGCAGAAACCGTTACATGGAAACACCTGACATGGGAGCACTACTTCATACGTGCCGACAGGCTGAAAACTGTTGATAAGGAACTCTCTGTAGAAATGTTTACAAAGATAGCAACTGAGAGTATAAATGAAAAGTACAAATCGGACAGCTATTTTCAGTTATTTCTGCTTGAGGACAGGGTGTCTCATCTGCAAAACTGCCTAAAATATAACCCCTGTCATCAAAAAGCTAAGGGACTGTTAAGAGAGCGTTTGGGGGATGAGAAATTATCGGAATTCAACTGTAATATGTATGTGGATTGCAGAAAATGCCATCTTTTATAGGGAGTAAATGAACAAAGATACACTTATTGCAATGTGCAGCCCTAACTACAACCGGCTGATAACACGCCGTGCTGTACGGTCGGTTAAGGCCACGGATTTGAGCCGTGCGGAGTTTATCCTGCTGGACAATAACTTTGACCGCAGCTTTAACCACCCTACAATAATGAACCGTCTCCTTAGATATGCTTCCGAGCGTAGCATGAACGTGGTCTTTATTGATGATGATGTGGAAATATATGAACCCCGCTGGTTAGATAGGATTTATGAGGTTTCTGATGAGCTCTCCGCAGATATTGTAGGTTGCCGCCATGTGTTTGAAAGCGGCGAGCCCAACCATGACGGCATATGGATTGATGTTGACGGCCTTTCGTGGTTATTTACAGACCAGATGCTTGACCCTCAGGAGATAAAAAGCGGCGCTGCCTATATGCCCACACTCTGTAGTGCGCTCCTTTTTGTACGGGACTGCAAGAACTTTTACTTTGATGTCAAATTTAATAAGTACCAGCATGACCTGGATATTTGTATGCAGGCATGGCGCAGTGGTAAAAAGGTGGCATGTGCTCTGGATTTGGAGATAATTCACAATTACCAGTACTATCGCAGAAAGAATCCGTCTTACTGGAATACCTTTGTAGCGGATTCAACATATTTTGCAAATAAATGGGTGGAGTACATCCCAACCTTGTTGGAAATTGATGAGCTTAAACAATTTAAAACCATACGGGAAAAAAGAGGTTGGACAGATTACTACAACAGCATACCCAGAATTAAAAGCATAAGTGAGCAAAAGGCCGTGGAGATGTTTAAACGTGTAGTGGCGGAGTGTTTTAATAAAAAACTTGTCTCAGGCGCCCACTTTCACCTATATACACTTACAAAGGAAAGACCACACCTGGTGGAATGCCTTAAGTTAAACCCCTGCCACAGGGCTGCCAAAGCGTATTTAACTGAAATTGACGGGATTGAGCCGAAAAATGCCGGAAATTGCACACACGGTATTAACTGTAAGTACTGCCACTTTATAGGCGGGTCTGTTTATTAAATTTTTAAAAGGAAATTAAATGGAAGCCAAATACAGCATTGATGACATATCATATACTTTAACGGAGTTTTGCCCCGGGCACTGCCGGTACTGCTCCATATGGAAGCTGCCTGACAAGCGGCAGGATGAGCTAAAATCGCATGAGCTGGATTTGCTTTTCTCTTCTAAGTACCTCTCAATAAAGAAAGTACACCTGACCGGTGGTGAGCCCCATAAGAGCCCGACATATATACGGGCAGTTGATTCAATTCATAAGTACCTTCCCGATACGGTAATAGATACGCCCATTAGCGGCTGGTACCCTGACCTCCATGAGGAGGTGGCAAAGTACGTAACATCTCGGTTTCCACTATACAGGCTTGATATTTCACTGGATGGTGATGAGAAAGCCTACGGCAACATAAGGTTATTTAAAGACGGATTTGCAAAGGCGGTTGAGACAGCCAAGAGACTCAGGGTGATTCCCGGCATGGCCGTACGTTTTCAGTTTACGATTTACATGGAAAATTACCATTTAATAAACTGGGTGTATGAGTTTGCTAAGAGCCTTGGCGTTGGCCTGTATATGGGATTTGGGCGGTTTAACCCGGACAGATTTAAAAATGCCATAGATAATTTAACAAATCGTGAGCTTTCATTAAGTGATTTTATACCGCCTAAGGAGATAAGGGAGGAGATATACAGACGCCTTAATGAGATAGGCTTTGTCAGTAGCCGTTATGCTTCAAAGTATCACTGGCAGCGTGCTGTATGGGAAGGGCAGCCGGTTGATTTTGACTGCTACATGGGGCGCCGCTCCATTGATATTGACCCCTATGGCAACGTGTATCCGTGTCTGCTGTGGCTGCCTGAGCTGTGTATGGGAAGTATAAGAGAGCTTGGTTCTTTGGATGCCGTCCTTGACTCAGACGCTGCTTCAGACGTTCTTAATACAATAGGGGAGGGCGGGTGCAAAAGCAAATGTCTTTATACCTGCGCCTTGAAAGCTAAGATTAAAGAACCCTGTGTACCAGCCCACGGCCTTAAGGATTATGATAAGAAGTATGGTTTTGTTTTTGATGAAAATGATCTGATCCCTCTTGCTCCATGGTGGGAAAAAACTGATGGGTAAGGCCATATGGATTGATCTGGCCACCCCAAAGAGCGTAATGTTTTTCCGCAAGATTATCGAAAAACTAACAGAGCGCGGCATTGAGACGTTTGTGACTTCACGGCAGGGAGATGATTATACGGAAACGACAGACCTGCTTAATTTGTATGAAATAAAATATCACAGCATAGGAAAATTCGGCGGCGGTAAGTTAAAGGGAAAGCTTCATGCATCTTTGCAGAGGCAAATTGATTTTATGGAAACCATCGCAGGCATGGATGCCGACACTGACAATTCTTCACAGAAGGTGGAAAAATTGGTTTGCCTCTGCTCGGTGGATGCTAACAGGGTTGCCTTTGGACTGAAAATCCCGATTGTCAATTTTTATGATATTCCGCTCTCAGATTATACAAGCAATTTTCTGAAAGCACTCCCTCAGGCACGTTTAACTCTCCCGCTTTCGGCACAGGTCTTCAAACCCTTTATGGTGCCGGATGAGATATTCACCAGATTCTCTCTTGAACCGGCACAGGTGTTTTCCTATGAGTTTATTGACCCTGTCCTTTGGCTTTGTGATTTCAGACCTGAGTACAACATATTTGAAGGAATTTTAAGCTCCATAGGGGCTAACCCTGCAAAGCCAACCATAGTTGTGCGTGAGGAAGAGTACAAGGCCTCATATGTTGACAAGCAGTATCCTCTGTTATATACAGCGCTGCCTGAGATATATAAAAAGACAGGGGCAAACATAATAATTGTGCCCCGTTATGAAACTGAGTATCTAAAAACGCTTTTTCCTTTTGCCCATGTGCTTCAAAGTAAGATAAAAATCCAGCATCTTCTTGCTTACTGCGACCTCTTTATCGGGGGCGGGGGTACAATAAATGTGGAGTCAACTTTTTTTGGCACGCCCACGGTTTCAACGCGCTCTTTTGTAAGCCACTATGATAAGTTTCTTATGGATGTCGGACTTATGAAATGGGTATCTTCCGAAACTCAACTGATAGAGACTGCATTAAGTAGTTTTGGAAAGAAAAAAGAAGCGCTCTCTGAGCAGTTCTACGAAAACCAGATAAACAATGCGCTTTGTTTTTCCGACAGGTTTGTCTCATGGCTTATGAGCAATAATGAAGAAAGATTTAACGGTATTTGTTAACGCCTTCAGGAAGGCGTTTCTTAAAGAAGCACTTGAAAGCGTAAAGGTCTCCCTGTCTTTTGTCCCTGCGTGCTTTACTACTCAGGTTATAGTGTGTGTCCTTAGTGAGGAAGTAAAAGCGTTTCTGAATAATAACAAAAATCTCGTTTTGCCTGATTATGATGTAGTAGAGTACATGGAGGGAGAGAATATAGAAAGGAACAGCCGCTCTATGGACTTTTTTTATAAGAAGGGATTAATCTACGGTGAGTATTTCCACGAAATGAGTGATGACGACATAGTGGAGCCGGTTTTTTACGGATTAGCCCTGAACGTTTTGAGAAACCACATAATACCGATGGTAACATTTCATTGGGACATGATTTATGAGGACGGAACGAAGGGGTATCGTATGCCGTTTTTTAAGCGGGCGTGTTTGATCTCAGGTAAGGAATCAGCCCGCTTGAGCCTTGTGAGCAGTTTTAGACACGCTGTTGCGACAATTGCTGAAACATCTCTGACATTTAGTATAAAAAAATCCGCACGTGCTCCAATTTTAGGAGACGTCCACGAGTGGCTTCACTGGTGTATGCAGTCGGGCTACGCATGGCTGCCCAACAGAGGTATCTGGTACCGCGTTTATTCATCCTCGATGTGGGACCAAAATCCCGACAAAATAAATGACAACCTCCCCCTCTACATGGAATACTTAAAACTCTACAAAGAAAAATACAGAATCACCCCCGACCAATATAATATCATACAAGATAAAATAACAGACAGGCACGACCGTCAGGGCAGGGCGGCAAAATTCATAAGAGCCAAAAAAGACGATTACTCAGGCGGCAGCCCATATGACGTCCCTGTTGATGCTGTATTATTGTAAGAAAAGGTAAGGCGTATTGTTTGTTTTTATAATATCTGATATAATGGTGTTAGTGTTATCACGATTAAACATTATGATATGAATAATAGAGAAAAATGAGAGGAGGAGACATGTTAAAGAAGTTTGTTTATTTTGTAACATTTTTTTTTGTTTTAGGATTAAACACATCGCTTTTGGCCTTTGATGCTAAAAAACCCGGCACAAACGATAAGTGTGGTGTTTGTGGTATGCTTGTTAAGGCCTTTCCGAAGTGGGTGTCTCAGGTAGTTTTTAAAGATGGCACATATGTTTTTTTTGACGGCCCTAAGGATATGCTGAAATTTTACTTCGATGTTGCCAAATACCGCAAAGATAAAACCCAGGAAGATGTATCAGACATATACGTTACGGATTACTACAGTGCTAAGACCGTAAAGGCGGACTCTGTGGTTTTTGTCTTTGGCAGTAACGTAGAGGGCCCTATGGGAGCAGAGGCTGTGCCGGTTTCCGAGGATAAGGTAAAAGGCTTTATTCTTGACCATAAGGGTGATAAGACACTTAAATTCAGTGAAATAACCGCTGCAGATATCCCGGGCGCTATGAAGCACGATATGAAGAAACACTAAGCTGCCACCATGGTAAAAACAAAAGTCTTTATGTTTATAGTGTTTTTTGAAACACTGTTACTGCTGGCTTTTTCCGTGTTTTCGGTTTATTCTCTCACACACTTACAAGGCCGGCTTGATGCTAAGAGGGAATTGGTACGGCAACTGACCCTCACAGATGTGGCTATATGGACCGAGGCCAGGTACACGAGGCATCCGTCACAGTCGGATTTTTTCAGCGCTTTTCAGGATTTTCCGTCCTCTATTGACCACTTCCCCGCCGGTTCCATTGTGCCACCCGGGATGTTTAATGAGAGGAATCAGAAATAATGGCCGCATGGGGACACAATAAAATCCTTGAATATGCAATTTCATCCCTGCTTAGGAAAAAGTATAAAAACCTTGCCATTATTGTGGTCTTTAGTATATTAATTGCCATTATAAGTTCCATACTGTTTCTCACACATGCTTTTAAGGTGGAGGCTATGAATGTCTTTTATGATTCTCCTGAGTTAATAGTCCAGAAACTGGCTGCCGGACGCCATGATCTCGTACCGCTTAATTATATTGAGCAGATATCCTCAATTGCCGGTGTCGGCAGTGTGCAACCCCGCTACTGGGGATACTATTACGATACTTTGACACATGCCAACTATACGATTATCGGTCTGACAAAGGAACTTGACGGACTTAAACTCCTTGAGGGTAAACTCCCTCAAACAAAAGGAGAGTGTGCTGTGGGTAAAGGTGTTGCCAAACTCAGAAAACTCAGTTTTAATGATAATATGTTTCTTGCAATCGGTGACAGTAGAAGTGTTTCCCTTAAAGTTGTCGGTATTTTTGACAGCGTATCGGCGATGTTTACCAACGATCTTGTTATTATGGACAGAGAAGACCTTATTGGTTTCTTTGATATTCCCAAAGACCGTGCCACAGACCTGATAGTAGAGGTTTATAACGATAGTGAGATACAAACAGTAGCCACAAAGATAGTAAGAACATGGCCCGATGCCAGAGTTATACTAAAAGGCGACATAATTCGCACCTATGACAACGTGTTTAACTGGCGGGGTGGGATTATTGTCACTATGTTTTTCGGTGCTCTGCTTGCCTTTGCCATTTTTGTATGGGATAAGGCAACAGGGTTGAGTGCAGCGGAAAGACGGGAAATCGGTATTCTTAAAGCAATCGGATGGGAAACCTCAGATGTGTTGAAGTTAAAGTTCCATGAGGGTATGGTCGTCTCCCTACTGTCGTTTCTAACCGGTTTAATTCTTGCTTATGTACATGTGTTTTTATTCGGAGCAGCGCTCTTTGGGCCGGTTCTGAAGGGATGGTCAGTGTTGTTTCCGCCGTTTCAACCCATCCCATACATTAATATATACCATGTGTTTTCAATTTTTTTTCTAACAGTTGTCCCTTATGTGGTAAGCACGGTTGTGCCCTCATGGAAGGCGGCGATAACTGACCCTGATACAATAATGAGGACATAGGGCAATGGACATTTTGGTAAAAGTAGAGAAGGTTTCCAAAGTGTATAATCCGGGGCTGCCTGATGAGATGAGGGCGCTTACGGATATATCGTTTGAGGTCTTCAGGGGAGAGTTTGTAGTATTTAAGGGCCCAAGCGGCTCAGGGAAAACCACCCTTCTGGGCCAAATCGGCTGCATGTGCCGCCCAACCGAGGGTAAAATTATAGTAGGACAGAGGGATGTGGCAAAACTGCCGGAACGCTTTCTTACAGAGATAAGAAGAAATACTTTTGGCTTTATATTTCAACAGTTTAACCTTATAAGGGGTATCACAGTGCTTGAAAACGTTATGCTTCCGCTCTATCCCACTAAAACGCCATATTCAGAAATAAAAGAGCGCGCTAATAAAGTGTTGGAGCATTTAAATATGGTTCACAAGAGGGATTTTAAGATCACGCAGCTTTCCGGAGGTGAGCAGCAACGGGTAGCCATTGCACGGGCTCTTATCAATGACCCTGAAATCATCCTTGCCGATGAACCCACTGCACACCTGGATACGAGGTTATCCATTGATTTTCTTGAAATCATCCACAACCTTAACCATGAGGGTAAAACTATTATAATCGCCTCGCATGATCCCCTGATATATGATTCAAAGTATGTTATGAAAACAGTGGAAATGAGAGATGGTTTACTCAAAGAGGTCGTTATAAAGTGATACTTCATCCCGGGGTACTTGCCCTGTTGCTCTCATCAGCCGTTGTGGCTGTTATGGCACTTTGTGCCTCATTTATCGGCCTCTCTATAGTAAGAAGCTGGGACATATCAAGTAGCTCGGAATTGCAACTGTCCCTTGAAAGAAAAACCTATCTTATTTCAACTATTATTAACACGGCACTGTTTATTGAGGTTCTTTCATTGTTTCTTTTTATATTTACCGCAGATGACATACATAAGTTGTTTGTCGGGGCCATGTGTGCCACAGGCGCTCTTAACGCCAACCCTGTAGGGTGGTATGTGTTATACACTAAAATTATAACATTTTTGATTTCCTCGGTGTGGCTTTTTATTAACTACATAGACCAACAGGGTGAGGACTATCCACTTGTTAAGTTTAAGTATATACTTCTTGTGTTTGTCTCGCCATTGATTCTTCTTGAATTTATTTTGACTTTTAAATATTTTAATGGCCTGAAACCTGAGATGATAACTTCCTGCTGTGGCTCCCTTTTTGGAGGCGAGGAGAAATCCGTGGCTTCAGCCCTTGCAGCTCTCCCCGTTAAGCCAATGATGTATGTGTTTTACATTTCAACTCTTTGCTTGCTTTCAGTTTTAATTGGCTCAGTTAAAACAAACGCAGGGGTGTTTAGGTACTTAGCTGCAGGTCTTTCAGTACCGTATTTGATAGTTTCCATAGCATCGCTAATATCCTTTATCTCCATCTACTACTATGAGCTTCCGACCCATCATTGCCCGTTTGATGTGTTAAAGGGACAGTATAACTACGTTGGCTATCCGTTGTTTGTAAGCCTGTTAGGGGCGGTGTCTTTTACCATAGCCACAGGTGTTTCGGAGTTTTTCAGGGATATTCCCAGCATAACGGTGGTTGTTGATAAAGTACAAAAGAAGTGGGCTGTAATCTCAATCATCTTTTTGGTTATTTTTGCGGTTTTATCCACATGGCCGTTGGTATTTACGTCGTTTACACCTTTTTAGAAAATAAATGCATATGAGGAATTACCCGGTTAGGGTTATGTATGATTGACAGAGAAAAGCTAAAGAAGTACTTGAAATCAATGAAAAAACCGCAGTCTTTCAAAGAGTTGTCAAGACGTCTCAGTGAAAGCACTAAGGAGACCCGTCTGCTTAAGAAGTATCTGCGTGAGCTGATGAGGGCGGGTGTGGTGGTCAGGACTAACAACGGCCACTACGGGCCTGCAACCGAGATGGGCCTTGCCACGGGGTTTTTTGAGGCCCACAGGGGTGGCTATGGTTTTGTCATAGTGGATAAATCCGGGGAGAGAGACATTTTCATTCCCGGCAGGAAAACAAACGGCGCTATGGACAATGACCGCGTTGTGGTGAGACTTGAGGACGGCAGGAGGCGTGAGGGCTCAATAGTGAGGGTGGTTGAGCGGGTTCATGACAAGGTCTTTGGCCGTATTGATTATGTCGGAAATGCTTGTTACCTTAAACCAAAGAACAAGACAATTTTTTTTGATTTATATATACCTGAGCATGACACACTGAGTGCTAAGGCCGGAGACAGCGTAGTAGCGGAAATAACAGACTACGGGAATTCAAGCCGTCCTCCGGTGGGTAAAATCATAAAAATTATGACAGCTCCCGACGGACCTAAATCCGAGATAGACATGATAGTGGATGAGTTTCATCTGCCAAAGAGGTTTCCTAAAGCCGTCACTGATGAGGCTAAGGCTTTGCCGGATGAAATCACATCTGATATGATAACGGAGCGTGTTGACTTACGCACGCTTAAAACTGTAACGATAGACGGTGAGAGGGCAAGGGACTTTGATGATGCCATATCAATAATAAAACAGCCGCAGGGTTATAAGCTCTACGTCCACATAGCAGATGTAAGCCATTTTGTGCCGTGGGAAAGTGCTCTTGACACAGAGGCACGCAGACGCGGCACATCGGTGTATTTTTCCGACAGAGTAATTCCTATGTTTCCTAAGAGGCTTTCTGAAGAGCTATGCAGCCTCAAACCCAAAGTTGACCGTTTAACCTTTACAGTGGAGATGGATTTCTCAGACTCAGGCAGAAGGACCTCCGCACGGTTTTATCCATCAGTGATAAGAAGTGATGAGAGGATGACATATACGGTTGTTAAGGAGATACTGGTAAATGGGGATGTGCGCAGGAGAAAAAAGTATGCCGCACTGGTGCCGGAGTTTGAGATAATGGGGCAGTTGTGCACTTTGTTGAGAGAAGTGAGGTTACAGCGCGGCAGTCTTGATTTTGACCTCCCTGAGCCTGAAATAATTCTTGATATGCAGGGGGCGCTTGAGAGTATAGTTGGTACGGAGAGGAACTTTGCCCACTCTATAGTGGAGGAGTTTATGATAGCTGCCAATGAGGCAGTCAGTAGTTTTCTGGAATCGCTTAAAGTTCCGTCTGTTTACAGAATTCATGAGGAGCCTGACCAGCGGAAACTGGATGAAATAATAAAAGTTCTCAAATGTACCATATCGTGGAATAAAAACCGGATAAGTGCCTCAGATTTTCCCAAAATAATTGCAAAATCATCGGAGAGCCCTTACAAGGAGGTCATAAACTATCTGGTGTTAAGAGCCCTTAAGCAGGCACGGTATTCAATAACAAATGAGGGGCATTTTGGCCTTGCATCCAAAAGTTACACACACTTTACATCTCCCATCAGAAGGTATCCCGACCTGGTAGTGCACAGGGTGCTGCGTGAGGCACTATCTGGAGTTTCTAAGGACAGTAAAGATTTTTCTAAAAAACTATCCGATGTGGCCTTTCACTGTTCACACAGGGAGAGGGTTGCCGAGGAAGCCGAGAGAGAGAGTATTAATGCCCTGAGAGTTTGGTTTTTAAAAGACAGCGTGGGTGAGGAGTTCTCGGGCAGGGTAATCGGGACAAGTACACGCGGGCTAAGGGTACGACTGGATGGCCATTTTATAGACGGCATAGTGGAAGTGTCTCAGATGTCTGATGACTACTATGTCTTTGAGGAAAGGAGCCTGACTCTGAAGGGAAAGAATAAAAAGAAGGTGTTTTCTATAGCAACCCCTGTCAATGTGCGGATTGACAGGGTGGATATGGAAGACAGAGAGATATTTTTTACTCTGTCTTAACTTTTTATACCAGCCTCCATAACATGTTATAATATAATAAAGGTGATAGTGGTGATGCACATTTGCTAAGAAATTCTATAATATCTTTATACAAATCGCTTACCGGCACTGCGGCTATAGAGAAAGCACTTGAGAGCTATCTGTGCCCATTGCAGATGTTCTTTGAATTAACAAGCAATGGCTTAAGCGCCGGTGCTTTTAAGATTCTAAAACATGACTTAAATGTTAAGCGCATCTTTTTAACTAAACTAACAATAAATTATTTTAATGGAATCTATACAAACATTAAAACCATAACCGGCTCTCCGGCTCAAAGCGGTTCGGAGAGTGCAGGACAATCACACCAAAAAATGGTTAATGATATAGGCAAGTCACATGATATGTCAAAGGAGGAAATGAGCCTCAGTGAGAACTTGCTCTCCATACCTCTCTTTATCACAGGCGTTGTGTATGCAATAGCTTTAAACGTCAGAAGAACAATCATAAGGTATGTTTCACCGGGAAAATAATATAACTGTCAAATTATATTACAAAAAAACTCTTCTTTCTTTAACAATACAGAAAACTCATCGGGCGGTACGGCTTTACTAAAAAGATACCCCTGTACCTCATCACATCCAAGTGAACGTAAAACTTCTAATTGCTCAAGTGTTTCCACACCCTCGGCTATTACCCGTAATCTGAGATTGTGCGACATGTCGATAATTGTCTTAACAATCGTCAAATCATCCTGATTGATTACTAGTTCCTTAATAAATGACTTATCAATTTTTAGTTTTTTAAACGGAAGGTGTTTTAGATAACTTAAGGATGAGTAACCTGTGCCGAAATCATCTATAGCAACATTAACACCTCTAGAGTTAAACCTGCGTAACATTGAAATCGTTGTATCCACGTTTTGCATACAAAAACTCTCGGTAAGCTCCAGTTCAAGGTTAGCCGGAGCCATATGTGTTTTGTTTAATATCTGAAATACCACACCGGCAAGGTCATAGTGTCTTGACACCTGAGTGGTTGACACATTTACAGCAACAACAACAGGCGGCAGGTTCATTTTTTGCCAGATTATATTTTGTTTACAACTCTCGGAAAGTACCTGTTCACCAAGTGCCATTATTATTCCTGTATCTTCCGCCAACGATATGAATTTATCGGGGTACAGTAAGCCCATCTCCGGATGTTGCCAGCGTACCAACGCCTCAGCCCCTACAATTTTTCCACTGCTCAGCTCTATCTGAGGCTGGTAATGCACTACTAATTCACCGCGCTGAAGCGCCAAACGCAGCTCTTTTTCCAGCTTTAACCGTTTGTTTATGGATTCATCCATTTCCTTGTTAAACATTGTGCCGGTGCTCTTCATTGATTTTTTGGAATAATACATGGCGGTATCTGCATGTTTTAACAACTCCTCTGCATTGCCGGCATCCGTCGGGTAAATACTCATACCTGCACTTGCTGTGATGTTGTAAATGTTATTGTTGACTTCATACGGCTCACTTAAACATGACAATGCTTTTTTTGTAATTATCTCTGCATCTAAGCCGCTTTTTATGTTTGGTAAAATTACAGTAAACTCATCACCACTGACACGGGATACAGTATCGGCGTTGCGCACACATCTACCCAGCCTTGATGCGACTGCTTGCAGCAATAAGTCTCCGACATCGTGTCCCATAGAGTCATTAATATCTTTAAAATTATCTATATCAATGTACAAGACGCCCAATAAGTGTCCGTAACGGACTGTACTTTTTATCTCCTGGCGTAACCTGTCAAAAAACAACACCCTGTTGGGAAGCCCGGTCAGAGTGTCATAGTTGGCCATATACTCTAATTTTTCTTCCATCCGTTTACGCTCTATTATGCCGGATAACGTGTTGGCAACAGACACTAAAAAATTCTCTTCCAATGAAGTGCGTACATGTCCATGCTCTACATACAGGTTGATTACTCCAATTACCTTTTCCTTTGACTTGACAGGAATACAATAATGCCCATGATCTGACATCCCGTCATAACTGACTTCATGGCGGTCATCTATAGAAGATGCAAACACTATCTTGCCGGTGGCTGCGGCGCGCCCACACAGACAGCTGCCCATAGTTACACGGCTGCACTTTTTTAATAACTGAAAAGAGATGCCTCTGTGAGTCATCATTATCAACTCATCAGGGTTATCTTCTATCAAAAAAATACATCCTGTTTTTTTAGGGGACAGCCACGGAACTGTGCTTATTAGTTCAAGTATGCTCTCAAGATATTCCTCTAAAGTAAGTGTTTGTATTGAAAGTTTCATTATAGTGTTTATGACATCCTGAATCAAATAGTTTTGAGCTATTTTCTCTTCAGTTTCCTTGCGTAAAATTATTCCGGCTATCGTGCTGGCAACGCTTCTTAAAAAATCCTCATCCTCAAAGGTTCGTTCATACCCCTCATCTACATAGACATTGATTACCCCCAGTAATCTGTCATTTGAAAGTATGGGCACACAGTAATGACCGTGTGGGTGCATATCTGAATATCGGATTGTGTGTTTTTCATCATCAGTGTCAGATGAAAAAACAACCTCTCTTTTTAATGCCGCTAATCCGCATAGACATTTGCCAAAAGGCAAATCAGAACATGTATCTAATTGCTCACTGTCGAAATTATAATGTGCCGATATCTTGATGGTTTCAGAACTATCCTCGCATATATAGATACATCCTTTTGAGTTAAGTGAAATCCATGACACTGACATTAATAAAGTTAAGATTTTGTTTAACTGCTCCTGTAGTGAAACCGGCAGCAATGAGATATTCAGAATCGAATTAATCACCTCCCGGACTTTTGCTTTTTGACTGATTTCCTTTTGTTGTATATGTAATTGCTCTATTATCTCTTGTAACTTTGTCCTCGCTTCATAATTAAACAGCTTTATCATACCAATTACAGAAAAAGCAATAAACAAGGCTGAGATTGCCCGCAAAACCTGTACCGGTACTTTAATAAATGATATGAAACTATCTGTATTAATTACATTTGAAGGAAAGAAATTGCCTTTTGGAACAACAAATCCTGCAAAAAAACCATATGCTATAAAAAATGTTACAGCAAGGAAAAAGTACCTATCTGCTTTTGACTTTTCTATTAAGTCTGTTTCTGTACTGTACAACTTCAAGCCGATTGCAGTGGCAATAGAGCCCGGCAGCGCTAAAAAATATCGTGACAATATCTGTCCTGTTTGCAGCGCATTTTCTGAATAATACGATATAATAAATATAATTGTTGTTAGCACCGGCATTAACCACCATTGCAAGTACTGAGAAATTCTTTTCATCGTTTCATTTTCACAGATTCTCAAAGTTCTTCTGCTGAACTCAAACAAAAAGCAAAATGATGAAACCAAAAAAATAAAACTCAGTGTCTTTAGTAATTTATGAGATGGGTGTATAAATGACATCATATCAAGCCACTCGTTTATACCATGAAGAAATGCAAATGAGGACAATAACCAGATGAATCTTGCCGGCTTAAACTGCCCTTCAGTTTTTGTTAGTACAGCTATCGAAATGCCCGTAAATATAAAGGCAAATCCATAAACAAGATACACATAATCCATATTGTTTCCAAAAAACTGCTCTACCGGTTCCACTTTTACTCCCTTTGCCTTTTTTTATTGTTATTACATACATACAACTTAATAAATATTTATTCTTTGTATAATTTGCCAATGCTGAAGGCAACTTAGTATAGGTGCTATTTTGCAGCTTTTTTAATACAATTTACAATAATTTTCTATCGTTATGTAAAATAATTATTTTAAGCCGTGGTGCGGCGGCCATTTCTAATGTATAATAAAATATCTATAAGTACCATTGAACCATTTAAAACATATAGATAGCTGACATAGTCAAAGCAATAAAGCACTTTATGAGTAAACCCCGACAAATACCCTAAAAAAACGATAATTAAAAAGTGGATACTTTTGCCTTCATTTTTCCCTGATTTACATGATTTATAAATTGAACACGGCCATGCCGAGCCAAAACAAATTAACATTATTATCTCAAATATGCTCATCAGAGCGCTAATACAGCAGGGCAAACAATTTCTTATAGCTACTCATAATGCTCTCTCCATAATATATCACCACATTTAAAATACCTCAAAAGTAAATTTAAGTCAATTCGTAAACTTGCTAAATACTATCATTATCTGTAAAATAATATTTTATGGGAGAGGAAAAGAAAAAGCCGTTTAATAGAGACGAGACAAAGATATATCAGTACTACAGCCAAAAAGGTGACAGCAGTACTCAGAAAGAAAGTGCTTCAGCATCAGAAGTGCAGAAAAACAGCTATGACTCTCTTCTTACAACAAAAAGTCTCACAGACATCACAAACTACGTTACCCTCACAGATAAGTCATCATTGGTTGGCGGCACCCCACACCCTCTGTACGGCTGGATTGTAGGCATTAGCAGCACAAATAATGACCGTGATTACCAGTTATTTGAAGGCAAAAATACAATTGGGAGAATATCTGGAAATTCTATAGTTCTTCATGACTCCACAGTATCAAAAGAGCATTGTGCAATCATATGCCACAAAGGAGAGATTCTTATAGTGGATAATAATTCAACAAACGGAGTGTTTGTAAACAATAAGAGAATATACGGCCCAACACTACTTAAAGACGGATACCTGCTGTTTATAGGAGATGTGGCATTTCAGATGGTTTTTTACAAAAGGCTCTACAGCAGAGCCGGCAAAGAAGCATAATTATTTTACCGGTGCCACCTCTTATACAACTGGAGCGGATTAATTAAAAACCGGTAACAATGTTTAGCCCTCCTGCTCCTACCGTGCTGTTGTCCTCACATATAAAACCGGCAAGGTTTCTCTTTGGAGTAGTGGTACCCTGAAAACATCCCATTGTGAGATTTTTGCAATTGAGGGAAGTGCCGGTTGAGTCAAACTTGAGCGTGCCGCCATATGCTGCCGATGTGCCTGTATCTGAAGATAAGTCAATTTTATCAGAGCCTGAACCTGTATAGACTGTCTGCCCTGAAAATGTCAGCATGTTTGTAGTACCGGCAGTAAATACAGTGGAAAAAGAGTTAAACTTTCCTGTCAGGGTACCATTATCATTAGATGTCACTTTAAAGTAGCCGGTTGAGTTATCGGAGGAGCTGTTTGAGGCTATGCAGTACACTACGTTATTGGTATTAGTGTGTAAATAAGGAATATAGTACTTAACTGTGGATAGTGCTGTAGTGGTGGATGATAAGAGTGTAAAATTTCCCCACCATGTTCCCCATGTTTTACCGCCTACGGCGTACTCCTGAATAGTCCAGAAGGACTCATCGGTTGGGTCAAGAAATGTGGCACTGTAGTCTCCCCACCGGCTTGTAGATGTGGTATAACTATAGGCGGCAAGCCCTGCTTTAAGCAGTGATACAGTTTGCATGGTGCCTGCCGTGTCGGTGGAACTGCGAGCTGTGTAGTAGGCGCTGCCGTAGATGGAGCTTGATGAGCCGCTAAAGCCAAGAGCAACATCATTGTTGGTGTTAACCGCTATGGAGGGGTAGAAGTATGAAAGCGATGAGTCCTTAACCCTTCCCTCAGACACGGTGGAGCCGGCTGAGATGGATGACGCGGCGGCCTTTGACGGATCTATCTGGTACCATGCCGCCTCGGTTCTTGTATTTGTGGAGTCTGCTACCGTGTGAGAGGCCCAGATGTAACCATTGCGGCATACGGAACTCAAAATACGCGTATCGCCGGTGTCAAGCCCTATCGAGGATCCGGACTGGGAGGCGGAGGGCAGTGATGATGACGGAGTGTATTTGTTCTGAACTTTTAAGTAACCCTTGTCGCTCCACGTACCGGTACTTCCTGACATACTCAGGCTATAGACCTTAAAATAAGTACTTGTTGAGGAATAATAGCCCTCTCCCAGAAAATAATGAGACTGTGAGGTGCCAAAGACGTGACACGGTGTTGTGACTGAAGACGTTCCTGTGGGTTTTACGAGCTCTGTCCATGTTATAGTTGAGTTTGAGGCTGAAAGCTGTGTTTTTGCTATTGCCAGCACCTTAATGTTTTGAAAATTATTGGTTGTATTATACATGTTAACTGTGATGTAAACGTAGTTTTGATCAATGCCCACTTGTGGATAGTCACCCCAGTTGTTGGTTTGGGTGGAGCCACTGTCCTTATCTACATCTATTGACCACAAATACCATGTGCCGGTTGGGTCGCTGGTTGCCGACACCCCGATAAGGACATAAGAGTTTGGTGATGAGGTGCCGCTTGCGGAGGTGATGATAAATCTCTTATCAAACTGGTCATACAAGATTTTAGGGTCAAAGGTATATGTTGCGGCAGAGCCCAGAGACGACCAAAAAGAACTTAAGGTGATTTGTTTGTACAAAGCACCGGTGGATTTAGTATAAATTGCAAATCCCCCGTTTACGACACTAACCAGATAACCGGGGCCGGCAGCTCCCATGGTATCGGGAGGATGGTAGTTACTGCCGCTCATAGCGGTGAAATTGCTGCCAAGTGTCGGGAGCTTATTAACCGGAGTTATTGAAGAACCATTTTCCTGAAAGATGTTTTTAAGCTCATCGTCCTGAGGCGTCTCTGTGCTGTGGTCGTCTATTTTAACCGGAGGTGGAAGTGTTCTGCGGGGTATCACCTCATGTTGTGTTTCGGTTGGTGAGAGTTTTTTATTGTCCTTTTCCATTTCACTGAGAGTTGTCTTTGAAAATGGGACACTCTGTCTGACGGTAACACCTTTTGATGTATTGTCGCTGTCAGAGGCTGCCGTTAAAGTCACCGCTGAGACGGCTATGAGAAAAGTAAGAAACACCACTGTGCTATGTATTTTCATATATAAAGCCCCCTGGTTGCAATATTGTACATATTTTACCGGTAGCGGTTGTCAAAATGCAACTTAGTATTATGGGTTAAAATGTCTGAGCGTGAAAAGGATGATTTTTACCTTTTCCTACTCAAGTATCAATACTTTTCAAAGTCCTTATTATCCTGTTCTGTTGAATATGAGCCAATGTCTATAAACGGTTTAACATGTGACATTGTACCCCTTCGTCCGGGTTCGTGCTCTATAGCTTTTGGCTTTGCAGCAGCACCCTGTTGAGGTCTGGATTTTCTCTGAGCAGGTATCGGCCTTTGGCGTCTAATCTCTACGTCATCAGTTTTGAAAAATCCAACAGAGGTTTGAAGCAACTCGGCCTGTGCCGACAGTTGCTCCGCAGTTGAGGACATCTCCTCAGCTGACGATGCGTTCTGTTGAATAACCTTATCCAATTGCTGGATGGCCAGGTTAACCTGTTCGGCCCCGGTTGCCTGTTCATTTGAAGAGGCACTTATCTCATGAACCAGCTCGGATGTTTTTTGAATGTCTGGAACCAACGCGTTTAACATCTCACCGGCTTTTGCCGAAATATCTACGCTTGACTTTACGAGATTATTGATTTCACCGGCTGCCGCCTGACTTCTGCCGGCAAGCTCTCTTACCTCTGAGGCAACAACAGCAAACCCTTTGCCGTGCTCACCGGCTCGCGCCGCCTCTATGGCCGCATTAAGAGCCAGCAGGTTGGTCTGTCTTGCTATCTCCTCGATTATTGTTATCTTTTCTGCTATCTCTTTCATTGCCTTTGCCGTCATCGCTACTGAATCACCACTGTCTTTAGCATTACCTGCGGACTTAGCAGCCATCTTTTCCGTTTGCTGTGCATTATCGGCATTGGCCTTGATATTTGCGGCCATCTGTTCCATGGATGAGGATATCTCCTGCACAGAGGCTGCCTGTTCAGTTGCCCCTTGCGATAACTCCTGCGTTGTTGCGCTTAACTCGTGGCTGCCTGATGCAACCTGTTCAGAGGCCCTCTGCACCTCCTGCACTACCTCGGTTAATCTGCTTACCATGGATGAAAGAGACTGCATCAGCCTGTCTTTTTCAGAGCGCTCCGCTACCTTCACCATTAGATTGCCCCCCGATAGCTCCTCGGTTATATCGGTTATTTCGTTTTCTGCGTCAATCAAAACGTTCAAATTATTTTTTATTTTATTGAAATCGCCACGATATTCGTCACTTATTTTGGGCGGAATGTCCCCTATGCTGATTCTTTCCACATACCCGGATGTTACATTTATTGGCTTAACAAAAGCTTCTACCAAACTATTTAATCCATCAATTAACTGCTGCCATCCACCCTGATATTTTCCCGACTCCCCCCTTGTTGACAAATTGCCGTTTTTTACCGAATTTATAAGTTTATCTATTTCGGCAAATATCCCCTTCAGAATTTCAAGCATTGAAAGCATAGAGCCAAGCAGATTATTCCTGTTACTTCCTGTGGCGATATCTATGCTGAGGTCTCCTGATGCAATTTTTAAAGCTATAGCTGACATCTCGGCAGGTTCGCCGCCTAATGGCCTGGTTACGCCGCCTGCAATAAAAATCCCCAACAGCATGGAGATAACAAACGATATTATCGTTAAGATTATAAGCATTTGAGTGGTTTGAGTAGCAAATTTTTTATTATTATCAGCGGTATTCTTAGCTTCTTTTATATTATGACTGGTTTGCTTGTTTATAATATCCTGGATAGCACGCGCTGTTTGCTGACCTTCGTTTTGCAACTTAGTAACAGCTTCTTCATGCTTTCCTGACATTGAAATTTCAGCAATATCAAATATGGTTTTTAAAAATGTATTCATTCCTTCCGTATATTCTTTAAAAAATTTCTTATCACCGTCACCTTCCAGAGTTTTTTCTAATTCAGGCAGTAAATTGTCCAGCCCCTTTTTTCTCTCACTAATTCTTTCTAAATACTTCTTTTTATCCTCAAGTTTTTCGTGATACACTAAAGACATCGTATTTGTCCTTGCGCTTCCAAACTTGTCGTTGATTTCGGCTGCGAGCGCTAATGGAACCGTAATTTTCTCATACATTCTAACGTCATTCTTTTCCATTTTTTGCATGTTGATTATAGCTATTACAGAAATAGCAACTGTAATTAATGTCACAATAAAGAAACCGCTTATCAGTTTTGATTTAACCCTAAGGTTCTTTAGAAAGTTCATAATACCCTCCCAAAAATTCTTTAAACGTCAAATTTATAAACAACTTGCATAAAGCAAGCTATGCTTAAACACGTGCTTCGGACTCAAGCAGCTTGAATATTCCCTGAATGTCCAGTATGAGGGCAACAGAGCCGTCCCCCAAAATAGTGGCGCCGGAAAAACCCTTTGCATCTTTATAAAGCTTACCCAGGGATTTTATTACAGCTTGCATATCGCCAAAGAGTTCATCTACACCTATAGCCGCTTTAAGCCCTCCATGAGTTACGATTACGATAAAGCTGCATTTGGAATCATCGAGTCCAAACATTTCACACATTGAAATAAAAGGTATCACTTTGCCCTGAAAATCGAAATAACCCTTTTTTTTGAGCATTGAGTAATTTTTTCCATCAACAGTATAACATTTAACTACCATATCCAGAGGAATTACATACTGTTTACCTCCGACCCCTACCATAAAACCATCAATTATTGAAAGCGTAAGCGGAAGGTTTATTCTAATCGCCGTTCCTTTACCTTCCTCGCTCTCTATATAGACCGAGCCTCTTAAAGCCTCAATGTTTCTCTTTACCACATCCATGCCAACGCCGCGCCCTGATAGTTTTGATACGCTTTCCGCTGTGGAAAAACCAGGTTCAAAAATCAGGTTGAATATCTCCTTATCGGGCAGATTTCTATTGGTGTCGATCAGGCCGGCAGCTATGGCCTTTTCAACTATACGTTGTTTGTTAAGACCTTTACCGTCATCTGTTATTTCAATTACAATTGTACCGGCCTCGTAACAGGCGTTAAGCTTGATTGTGCCTTTGGGGGGTTTGCCGTTTTTTATACGTTGCTCTATAGTTTCTATGCCGTGGTCAACTGAGTTTCGCACTATATGAGTCAGAGGATCGCTTATCTTTTCTATTACGGTCTTATCCAGCTCCGTATCGCCGCCGGTTATTACAAGTTCTATCTCTTTACCAAGCTCTTTGCTTATATCTCTTACAAGGCGGTGAAAACGGTTAAATGAGCTTCCTATGGGAATCATGCGCATCTTCATAGACATGTCTCTGATATCATTTACAAGTTTTGTCATAAACGAGGAGGTTTTCATCAGCGGACCATCACCCACTGCAAGTGAGCGCTGTCTGATTCCGCCATTGGCCACAACCAGTTCACCTACCAGATTTATCAGTAAATCGAGCTTATCGGCATCTACTCTTATCGTTGCAGATGCTGTGGATACAGTGCCTGTTGTGGCAATTGATTCTCTGACCTTTTGCTGTTTATTCAGTGCAACATCAACAACTTTCTGCTCCACTGCGCCGCTATCTACCAACACCTCTCCAATACGAGGCTTTCCCTTATTGGGATTCATGGCGCCCTCGCTTTGTATCCTGAGAGCCTTATTTAAATCCTCCTCTGTTAAAAGCCCGCTTTTTATAAGAACCTCACCAAGCATCCATGAATCTTCCGGTAAACTATTTATCAGACTGATATACGTTTCTACTTTGCTGTGAGGCGGAACTATTTTGATATCGTTATCTTCTGTATAAAACTCAAACACACCAGCTATTTCATTTTGGTTTTTATCCGTTTTTATATCCAATTCAAAACCAGTAAAACATTCCTCGGGGTCCATTTCCGCTAAAGGGGGGATGCCTTGTGTTATTGTTGTCATGTTGATGATTTCACCCATTTTGCCAAGGTAATTGATGAGCGAAAGTGGATCCATGGCGTCTCGCAGGAGATTTTTATTGAATCTGAGAGATATATGCCAGATAGCCGGTTCGGTTTGCGCTGTTGCTGTGTCCGGGGCCTCCTGCCCGGTTGCTATAACTGTTTTTATATCGTCAAGATATACTGAGAGACTGTCAAGGAGTTCCTGCTCCGTCTTCATCAACTCCTCAGTCATAGGTTTATTGTCTTTTAAGGTTCTCTTTAATAATTCGTTGATATAGTCGCGGCTTCTGAGAAGTAAATTGATAAGTACGGAGTCTGTTTTTATTTTATCGTTTCTTAACCGTTCAAGGACGCTTTCCACCTTATGGGTAAAACGCTCTATGTCGGTCAGACCAATCATACCGGCTCCGCCCTTAATCGTGTGAGCACCTCTGAAAAGGGCGTTTATGGTCTCTTTATCCCCTGGAAGTTCCTCTAAAGACAGTAACTGCTCTTCCGTTACCTGAAGGATTTCCGTTGCCTCTTCTAAGAAGGCTTTACTTGCTGCATCCAGTCCCATAAGTTTATTCTTTTCTCAGGATTCCGTAAAAAAGCCTCTGACGTTATATAAATCAAATAGACACTCTACTGAGGGGCTGAGAGAGAGAATCCTAAAATTTTTCCCCATCCTGTCACTTTCATTCTTAAGTGCGGCCAGTAATTGAAACCCTGCCGTGTCTATTTCTGATATGTTGGAAAGATCGAGCTCTGCCTCTTTTGTGGTTTTTATATAATCTATAAACAATTCCTTTAGTTCGTTAGCCCTTCCAACAGACAGTTCACCCTCTAATGATAAAGGCATAATACACCCTCCTGCTTGCTCCTCACATGTTAAACTTTTTTTTAAGGCAATATAAGTTTTTCTATGGCGGAAAGTAAAACTTCAGGCTTAAATGGTTTTACAATCCATGCCTTTGCGCCGGCCTCTTTGCCTTCCTGTTTTTTGGTTTCTTGAGACTCAGTCGTTAACATTATTATTGGAGTGAACTTATAAGTAGCATTCTTTTTTATTTCTTTAAGAAAGGCGATTCCGTCCATGTTAGGCATATTGACATCACAGATCATTAAATGGATTTTACCGGCTAGTTTACTTAGTGCGTCCTTACCGTCTTTTGCCTCTATTACGTTATACCCTGCTTTTTTCAAAGTGGTACTTACTATCTCCCGTAAGGTTGCAGAATCATCAATTAGCATAACTGTCTTTCCCATATCTCCCCCGTTATTTATCAAGCATTATCATCATAGTTTTTTAAAAAAACGTTACCTCCTCTTCATGGCTCTGAGAGGCAGCTTCCTTTTTATGTGTCTTTTTTGGACTGTGAATTACCTCATGATGAATGTCACGTTGTTTTTTCATCACATAATCCTTTACCATATCGTCAATATTAAATTCGGCAAAAAACTTATCATAAAGCTCATATGGGGTTTTTAACATTTCCTCCAGTTTGCCTATATAATTATCCATAGTGTCGTTTCCTTTCATCATTTGTTCAATCTGCTGGCGGGTGATGTCCTGAAACTGGATGTTGCTTAATGCCTCCAGGATTTTCATTTCCACCACCTTGCTAACTCCGCCTACCTGACCGATTATATCGTCATTAAGGTTGCTGAGTTTTTTGTAACTCTCCCCTATGGCATCAAGGCTTTTTACAAAGCTTACCAACAGATCGTGCTCTGCTTCATGTACTTGTTTATTTATTTCCGCCTGAAACCTATGCTCAATAATCTTTGCAACGTCCATTATTGCAGTTCCTATCTCAGCAGTGGATTCATGAGATTTTTGTGAAAGTTTTCTTACCTCATCGGCAACAACGGCAAACCCTCTTCCCATCTCACCGGCACGTGCCGCCTCTATTGCTGCATTTAATGCAAGAAGGTTTGTCTGGTCGCTGATGTCTTTAAGGAGCTTTATCAGACCGGACATGTGGTTAGATTTCCCCGTAAGCTCTTTGCCCAGCTCAAAGTCCTTATCTGCCTCCTCAAGGCGATGTGTCATGTAATCATGTACGGTGGAGAGGGTTTTTTCGTTTTCCTCTATTGTAGTGCGGGATGCGTCGGATAGTTCCTCAGACTCGCTTTTTAGCCTTGCAAGGGTCTGAAGCATCTCTGATATTGACTCGTCTATAGATTTAAGATGGGCAATTATCTCAAAAGATGCAGAATCCGTTGATTTTATGATGTCTTCCATCTGAGCGTTCGTAAGTCTAGTTAATTGTCGCTGTGAGATAAAATAGCTGCTCAATTTAGCTATCAATAACTTATAACAGTGGTCAATTTTGTCTGTTTCCTTTTCCATCCTCTTCAGTACTCTTTTAGAGGCCGCCTTTAAAGTATAACTACTTACAAAAAAAATCAGAACAAAAATAAGAAACAACCAGGCTGTGTAAAAGATGGATTCCGACGCCGTTTTGCCTATACTCAAAGCCTTGCAGGCATATTCGGAAAATGTAGGCCCCAGATAGTACGTAATAATAAAAGTCACTATCACAACAGTAACAAGTATAATCAAAAAATACCTTCTGAAAACATTCAGATTGGCACTTAAAACAGTCTGTTTATCATCATTAACCAAAATAACAGCTCCCCTGCTCTTAATATTTTAAACAACGGTAACTAACATTAGTCTATTTCCGCCCCATACTTTTTAAATTTATTAATACACCCGTACAGTTATAAAAACAATGTTTTACTTACTATCCTCAGTATATCATTTCTACTACTGAAAAGCATATTTTTTTAGAGTGATATATCGCTCTTAGCAAACTACTATCATACTAATACCAAGCTGCAGTCAGAAGATGACAAAAACTTTTTGCCAGAGATACTTATGATAGAAACATGAAAGATAGCCCAATTGGTTAAAATAGTAGCCAAGTTCAAAGCAGAAACCAATATTTTTATTTTAATTAACCAAACGAAAAAAAATAATGAATTTTTAGTGCAGCTTATATTATAATGTGAGGTGTGCTTTGATAGATATTGATAGATATATATAACCGGGGGTATGATGGCAGGGCATTCTAAATGGGCTCAGATAAAAAGAAAAAAAGCAACAACGGATTCTAAAAGAGGAAAGGTTTTTTCCAAAATTGTAAAGGAGATAACTGTGGCGGCAAGAATAGGCGGTGGTGACCCCGACGGTAATGCCCGCCTTCGCGGTGCTATTGAAAAAGCTAAAGAAGAGAATATGCCCTATGATAATATAAAAAGAGCAGTACAGAAGGGTACAGGTGAGCTGCCTGGTACTATGTATGAGGAGATAATGTATGAGGGATACGGTCCTGCGGGAGTAGCTCTCCTTATTGAGGCAATGACTGACAACAGAAACAGGACTGTGGCGGAAATCAGAAGACTTCTCACTAAAAGCGGCGGCAATCTCGGTGAAACAGGATGTGTTTCCTGGATGTTTTCAAAAAAGGGTACTATAGTTGTTGACAAAAAGGCAGCCTCTGAAGAGCAGCTGATGACAATAGCGCTGGAGTCCGGGGCTGAGGACATGAAAAATGAGCCGGAAGACGAAAGCTACGAGATAATAACTGCTCCCGACTCTGTGGAGACAGTGAAAAGTGCTGTTATCTCCGCCGGTATTGTTGTCTCCTCTTCAGATATTACCATGGTTCCCGGCAATTATGTTTCCGTGGATTCCGCTACAGCAGGGCAACTGCTAAGGCTTATGGATGCCCTTGATGAGCTTGAGGACGTTCAGAATATTTACGCCAACTTCGACATGCCGGAGGGCTTTCTTGCTGATGCTTCCTGAGAATTATGACTGCTCTACAGCCTGCACATGACAATTAAAAGGCTTATTATATTTCTTGTACTTGTTTTAACTCATGGTATTGCAACAGGGGCAAAGCTTACCCCTGAGGAAGAAATAAATATTTCCGTCTTCAAAAATGCCAGTCCCTCTGTTGTAAATATAACCACAACAACATTAATGAGAGATTTCTTTTCCGTTTATCCGCAAAAAGGCTCCGGTTCCGGCTCAATAATATCCCAGGACGGTTACGTTGTTACCAATTACCACGTTGTTGAAGACACCTCGGACATTACCATTGTCATGAATGACGGTAAAAAATTTAAGGCTAAGTTTATCGGTGCCGACGCAGACAGCGACCTGGCTATAATAAAAATCCTAACTGAAACTCCCACTACCTTTAAGGCACTTGAATTTGGAAACTCCGAGGGCTTGCAGCCGGGGCAGCGGGTTTTTGCTATAGGTAATCCTTTTGGACTAAACTCCACACTTACCGCCGGCATAATCAGCGCAACCGGCAGGCCGCTCACTACAGAACATGGCCGGGTCATAGAGGACGTCATACAGACAGATACGCCTATAAATCCTGGAAACTCCGGCGGCCCGCTTCTCGATACCGAGGGAAAAATGATAGGTATAAACTCGGCTATATTTACGCCCTCAGGCGGAAATATCGGAATAGGTTTTGCCATACCGATAAACACTGCTAAGGGCCTTATCCCGGACTTAATAAAGTACGGCAGAACAAGAAGGCCATGGATGGGGATAGTGGGTTTGCCACTTTGGGAAAATCTCTCCAAAGCCGTCGGACTGCCGGTAAACAGGGGTATTTTGGTTTCAGAGGTTGTTATCGGAGGCCCTGCTTATAAGGCAGGTATCAGGGGCGGTAACAGACCGGTAAATATAAGTGGCACATCTGTTTATCTCGGAGGTGATGTAATACTTGAGGTAAACGGTGTTAAGGTTGCTTATATGCAAGATATAATGAAAATGCTTTCCACTAAAAAACCTGATGATTTTGTAATCATCAAGCTCCTTAGAGACACTAAAATCATCGAGCTTAAGATGCGTGTTGAGTTAAGACAATAATATGCCTGAAAAATACGATACAAAAATTCAGAAGGAAAGAAGTTGAAAACATGAAAATCTGCGGTGTAATTTTGGCGGCCGGGCTGGGAAAGAGGATGAATTCTTCTCAGCCGAAAGTGCTGCACAGGATTTTAGGTAAACCCATGATTAGCTACTCGATGGATTGTTTGTCTGAAACGTCCAATGTTGAGAAAACCGTTGTTGTAATATCGCACCACACGGAGGGAATTAAAGACATTGCAAAAGACGGTTCAGTGGAGTTTGTTTATCAAAAAGAACCACTTGGTACGGCAGATGCCCTTAAGGCAGCAGTTAATAGTATTAATGACTCATATGACCTGATAGTGGTTGTTACCGGAGACACTCCACTTATTAAAAGTAAAACTTTAGAAAATGTTATAAAATTCCATGTAAATAAAGGAAATGATCTTACAGTTGTTACCTTTGATGCCTCAGTGCCGGCAGCATACGGGCGTATTGTAAGAAGCATGGTGGATAACGAAATCAGCCGGATTGTTGAGCACAACGACGCCTCAGAAGAGGTTAAAAGCATTACCGAGGTAAACAGCGGATTTTATGTTATTAGTTCAGCTGTTATGCCGCTTCTTGAAAAAATCGGGAAAAATGAAAAAAACGGTGAGTATTATTTAACCGACATAGTGGAATTATCCATAAAGGAAAAGCTTAAGACAGCCGCTTTTAAAGCCGATAACGAAAAGGAGTTTTTAGGAATAAACTCAAGGCAGGAACTTTTAACGGCACAGAGGGTTATGCAAAGAGATATAGCGGAACTTTGGATGGGAAACGGAGTTACGCTTATGGATATTGATTCGGTGTTTATCTCCCCCGGTGTTACAATAGGAAAAGACACTGTTGTTTATCCAAATGTGGTGATTGAGGGGGATACTCACATAGGCTCAAACTGTACGATTTATCCAAATGTAAGGCTTCTCGACACGGTACTGGAAGATGGAGTTGTAATTAAAGACTCAACTGTGGTGGAAAAGTCAAAAATTCTCACAGACTCCGCCATAGGGCCGTTTGCCCATATAAGGCCCGGCTCAGTGATAGGCCCAAAGGGTAAGATTGGGAATTTTGTGGAGATAAAAAACTCCCAAATCGGCTATAACTCCAAAGCCTCACATCTGACCTACATCGGGGACTCTGAGCTTGGTACGGATATAAACATTGGGGCAGGGACGATAACGTGTAACTATGACGGTAAAAACAAGCACAAAACGGTCATCAAAGACGGAGTTTTCATAGGAAGCGGCACACAGCTTGTAGCCCCTGTGACAATTAATAAAAATGCCACGGTAGGGGCCGGTTCCACAATAACAAAAGATGTGCCTGAGGATACCCTTGCCGTAGCCCGTAGTAAACAGCAACACATTGCCGGCTGGACGTTAAAAAAGCGCCCGGCTAAAGGGGAATAATCCATGTGTGGAATAATAGGATACATTGGCAAAAACAATGCAGCCGGCCTGATTTTAGACGGCTTGAAAAAACTTGAATACAGAGGATACGACTCTGCCGGCCTGGCCTATATAAATACGGAGAGCAAGATGGAGATAGTCCGGTGTAAGGGAAAAATAAACGAGCTTGTCAATAAGGTTAACCAGTTAAAACCTCAGAGCTGTGTGGGCATAGGGCATACCAGATGGGCAACTCACGGCTCTCCGACTGAAAATAATGCTCATCCCCACAGAGTGGGGCCTATTGCAATAGTTCACAACGGAATTATAGAAAACTTCATAGAACTCAAAAAAGAACTCTTAGACAAGGGTATTACATTTAAATCCGACACCGATACCGAGGTAATCTGCCACATTATAAACGGTTACTATGAGAAGGATGTATCACTTGAGGATGCCCTTAGAAAATCTATAAAACGTTTAAACGGCTCCTACGCCCTAAGTGTGCTCAGTGAACGACAACCGGAAAAAATAGTATGCGCACGTAAGGACAGCCCGCTTGTAATAGGGCTTGGTGACGGCGAGTATTTTGCAGCCTCCGATGTGCCGGCTTTTTTAAGCAGCACGAGGGACGTTGTTTTCATGGAAGACGGGGATTTGGCAATTTTAACCAAAGATGCTGCTTCAATTGTTAACTCAGACGGTGCCCCCGTCCACAGAGAGCCTGTAAAAATTACGTGGAGCTCTGCAATGGCTGAAAAAGGCGGCTACAAACATTTTATGCTCAAAGAGATATTTGAACAGCCCAGGGCAATTGCCGACACAATAACGGGCAGGGTCAACTCCGATGCAGCTAAGGTTAACCTCTATGAGTTTGGCCTGACAGCCGTTGAATTAAAAGACATAAAAAAGGTCTTTATAAGCGCCTGCGGTACATCATGGCACGCCGGTCTCTGCGGCAAGTATATGATTGAGTCACTGGCGCGTGTTGCCACTGAGGTGGATATATCCTCGGAGTTCAGGTATCGCAAACCCATAATAGGGAAGGGGGATTTGTTTATTTCCATAACCCAGTCCGGTGAAACGGCGGATACTCTTGCCGCCCTGAAAGAGGCTAAGAAGTGTGGAGCAAGAACTTTAACTATCTGTAACGTCGTTGGAAGCACTGCATCAAGAGAGTCCGATTACGTGTTTTATACCCATTCGGGGCCTGAAATAGGAGTAGCCTCAACTAAGGCTTTTGTGACTCAGTTAGTTTCCTTGTATCTTTTTGCCCTTTCCCTTGCCCCTAAACACACAGATACAGCCGGATTGATAAAAGACCTGCTTCATTTGCCTGTGTTGTTTGAGCACATTTTGCTCATGGATGCAGAGATTGAGAAACTGGCACGCTCCGTCCATAAGTCAAATGACTTTCTTTTCCTAGGCCGGGGGATTCTCTACCCGATAGCTCTTGAGGGTGCACTTAAGCTTAAAGAGATTTCATACATCCACGCCGAGGGTTATCCTGCCGGTGAGATGAAACACGGCCCTATTGCCCTTATAGACGACGGGCTCCCTGTGGTTATTCTTCTGTCAAAGGATTCCCTTTACGAAAAAGTCTTAAATAATATTGAAGAGGTTAAATCCAGAGGAGGCAGAACCATTGTTGTTTCCAATTATGATGATCCTTATGTTAAAGCCATGGCCGATAGTTTTATCTCGGTACCATTTTCAAATACCTGTTTAAATTCTGTGCTTATGACTGCTCCCTTGCAGCTCCTTGCGTATCATATAGCAGTTATACGGGGCTGTGATGTGGACCAGCCGAGGAATCTTGCAAAAAGTGTAACAGTTGAATAGATTATGACACGGCATAAAACATTGCAAAGTTATTACTTAATTTGCTATAATCCAAGGAGTGGACTTTATGTTTGAGCATTTATCTGTTGATAAGTTAAACCCTAAGCAGGGTGCGGCTATCGAGCATATGGAGTCTCCAATTCTTGTGCTGGCCGGAGCCGGAAGCGGTAAGACTCAGCTCATAACTCATAAGTACAGCCATCTGTACAAAAAAGACAAGCAAAAGTACGAAAACATGCTTGCCATCGCCTTCTCCATCAAGGCAGCCAATGAGATGAAAAGCCGGATATCGTACATTGTCTCGGAGGACCTGGAAGAGGCATGGATAGGTACTTTTTATTCCCAATGCAGCAGAATATTGAGAGAAGAGCGGTCGAGATTATCTGTAAAAGGGGATTTTGTTATCTATGACAATGATGATCAGTGCAGGTTGATAAGACATATCCTTAGTGATATGAAACTCTATGAGGCTCTGTATAAGGGGGTGCTTTCTAAGATAAGTTGTTTTAAGTCATCCCTGCTTATGCCTGAGGATATTTTATCCTCCACCAATAATTTTGATTTTGATGAAAAACTGATTAAAGTATATGTTCGTTACCAGGATGAAATGGCAAAGTCCGGTGCTCTTGATTATGACGATCTCATTATTTACACTATAAAGCTATTTGAGGAAAACCCCGACATCTTAGAAAAATACACAAACCTGTTTAACTATATCATGGTTGATGAGTTTCAGGACTCGACTTATTCCCAGTACTATTTGTTAAAAGTTTTATCTGAAACAAACAGACATATTCTTGTTGCCGGAGATGATGACCAGACTACTTATAAGTATAAGGGGCTTGAGAGTGAGAACATATTAAACAGATTTGAAAAGGATTTTCCCGATGCCATGGCGATAAACCTTGAGCAGGCATATCGTTTCACAAAGAACATTCTTGATGTATCACACAGTATAATAGAAAAAAACAGAAACAGAAAAACCAAACCGCTTTGGACTGAAAAGGCGGCTGGTGAAAAAGTCTGCCATTACTGGTTTATTTCGGAAGAGGATGAGGCTAAGTATATAGCAAAAAACATAAAGGACCTTTACCTCAAGGGTAGTTATGTGTTTGGAGATATAGCAATACTGTACAGGGTGCCGTTGCAGTCAAGAGTAATAGAGGATGCCCTGAAAAATGAGAGAATTCCTTTTAGGGTATTAGGCGGTACAAACTTTTACCAGAAAAAAGAAATCAAAGACATAATATCGTATCTGAGGTTGATAGTCAATTCCGATGATAACGTAAGTATAAGGAGAATAATAAACCTCCCGGCACGGTCAATTTCAGCAAACACCATTTCTAAACTTGAACAGGAAGCTAAAAAAGAGGGAATCAGTCTCTATGCTTCTATGCAAAATGTTTGTAATGCCAAAGGGTTGACGGCACAAGTTAAAGAAAAACTTAAATCTTTTGTCTCCCTTCTTGACACTCTTTCCAGCTCTGAAGTCCACACCGTCTCAGACGGCATTAAGCTAATCGGCACACTGACCGGTTACATAGAAATTCTTGATGAAAACGAGCTAAGTGAGATAACGGAGTTGATGTTTGCAAACGGCAACATGCCTCTGATGGATTTTCTCGACATGGTGGCCATATCAACAACAAACAACAACGACACCGCAATTAAGAGTGCCATCACTCTGACAACCCTCCACAATGTAAAAGGGATGGAGTTTCCTGTAGTGTTTATAACCGGCCTTGAGGATGGGCTGATTCCATACTTTAAGGCCACTGAATCAGAAGAGGAGCTTGATGAGGAGAGAAGGCTGTTTTATCTGGGCATGACAAGAGCAAAGGATATATTGTTTATGACGGGGGCACGCAGGCGGAGGCTTTATGCAAGGTTTCAGGAACAGGAACCGTCCCGTTTTCTTAAAGACATACCAAAGGACTGTTGTCTGTGGCTTGAAAAAAATGCAATCCCTGCAAGCAACTCGGCAAAGGCCCCTGAGGGCAAAAAAGAGCCGGTTGAATTTCCGTACAATTCCGGATGCAGGGTGAAACACCCTAAGTGGGGCATAGGGGTGGTGAGGGACTGTTACGGCGAGGAAAATGACGTAAAAGTGACGGTTAATTTCCCACAGGTTGGTATAAAGAGGCTTGCGCTGAAATTTGCCAACTTAGAGAAAATATGAGAGGTGGAGAACATTGGGTATAACAACCGGTGACGTAAAACACATAGCAGCGCTTTCCAGGCTGAAATTAGATGCCGATGAGCTTGAAATATTTGGAAAGCAGTTAAACGACATCTTGCTCTATGTTGAAAAACTAAACGAACTCAACACAGACGGCATAGAGCCCACCTCGCACGTTATCCCCTTAATGAATGTGTTTCGGGAAGACATCGAGAGAGATTCCATCGCCTTAGAGGACGCCCTTTCTAATGCGCCGGATAGAACCGGTAATTTCTATAAAGTGCCGAAAATTATAGAGTAGGTGGTGTAGTATCAGCCACGAATTGAAAATGGCCTTCTCGTATGAACAATACCAAGTTGCATTCATTCGATTAGCTTTGTTGGTTTCGTCGAAAGCTCAGAGACTGCTCTCCGCCTGAAGATGAAAAAGCTATGAAAGTGGTTATTTTGGCAGGGGGGCTTGGCAGCAGGCTCAGTGAAGAGACTGAGTTTCGTCCAAAACCTATGGTGGAGGTTGGAGGAAAACCCATTTTATGGCATATTTTAAAAATATATTCTCACTACGGTTTTAACGATTTTATTATTTGTCTGGGTTATAAGGGTTATGTAATTAAAGAGTATTTTGCTAACTATTTTCTCCATCTGTCAGATATTACTATCAACTTGATGAACAACAGTATCGAAATTCTTGACTCTACAGCTGAACCATGGAAAATCACCCTGATAAATACGGGCCTGGACACAATGACCGGAGGCAGAATTAAACGCATCCAAAAGTATATAGGAAATGAGACATTTATGCTGACATACGGAGACGGGGTATCTGATGTCAATATAAACACCCTCCTTGAATATCACAAAACCCATGCCGGCTATGTTACGGTAACTGCGGTGCAGCCTGTCGGTAAATATGGTTTGTTACAGATAGATGACGCAAGCATGGTGAATTCTTTTTCCGAAAAGATTAAGGGAGACGGTGGATGGATAAATGGAGGATTTTTTGTATTGGAACCTCAGATTTTTGATTTTATTGACGGAGACGACACTGTTTGGGAAAAAACACCGCTTGAGAATATTATAAAGGAAAATAAAATGGCAGCCTATAAACACACAGGCTTCTGGAAGTCAATGGATACCCTGAGGGATAAGATTGAACTGGACACTCTGTATAATTCCAGGGACAGATTATGGAAAGTCTGGGGAAAATAGTTTTTTATGGCGTTTATTAAAGAGCGAAATATCAACATGAGCACGCCGTAGAGATATTATGGAAATGGACGCAGGTACAGTTGTTGCTCTCAGGGACGTAGGCGGGGGGAATAATCAAAGGACAGTGATTATTGCCAATACACTTAATGACACGGAGTTTTTAGGATTCCCTGTATTGCCTTCGGAATCTGTTGTTAATGGAAAATGGGAATTTGAGATAAGAGGGGACGACTGTGGGCTTGAAAATTCATTAAATTTGAGGATACCGGTTTCAAAACCTTTCTCACTTTTTCTCAACAGTATCGCCGGTATATACGGCAAATTGAAACCGGCATTGTTAGATGAGCTTTTACGAATGTTTGTCAGGTTCTCATCGCAAACGCATTATAGTGCTTTAAGGCCTGTTGAGAGCGGGCAGCTGCCGGATTATATTTCAGCATCAGGGAAAGTGTTAGGTGAGACGGAGCTGTTTAATATGATAGATGCTTCACTGGATATGTGGTTAACCACGGGCAGATTTAATGATTTATTTGAGAAGAAACTTGCCGGGTTTTTAGGAGTAAACCACGTCCTTACGGTTAACTCCGGGTCATCGGCTAATTTATTGGCACTGTCGGCCCTGACATCCCATAAGCTGGGACACAGGCGGTTAAAGCCTGGTGATGAGGTAATAACGGTTGCAGCATGTTTTCCGACAACGGCAGCCCCTATAGTACAAAATGGATTAATTCCGGTTTTTGCCGACATAGAGCTTCAGACATATAACATTGATGCAGCGCATATTGAGGACTGCATATCGGAAAAGACAAGGGCGGTTTTTTTAGCCCACACCCTCGGCAACGCATTTAATCTGGATAAGGTGCTGGAAATCTGCAACAAGTACAATCTATGGCTTATCGAGGACAACTGCGATGCCCTGGGTACTAAGTATAATGGTAAGTTTACCGGCACGTTTGGCCACATATCAACATTTAGTTTTTACCCCGCACACCATATCACTATGGGAGAGGGTGGGGCGGTTGCCACAAACGACAGGGAGATTTACAGGATCCTTACCTCTTTCAGGGACTGGGGAAGAGATTGCTGGTGTCCTACCGGAGGAGATAATACATGTGGGAAGAGGTTTGACCGGAGATTTGGGAGCTTGCCTGTTGGATATGACCACAAGTACGTATATAGCCATCTGGGATATAATCTTAAGATAACAGACTGGCAGGCCGCAACAGGGCTTGCACAACTCAATCGCCTGCCTGGGTTTATAGAGAAAAGAAAAAATAATTTTAAACAATTATATGATGATTTGACAGGCTTTGGAGATTATCTGTTGCTGCCTGAGGCCACTTTCGGCTGTGAGCCAGCATGGTTTGGTTTTCCTGTCACCGTAAAAAATAATGGGAAGTGTAACAAGTTAAATCTTGTAAAATATTTAGAATCACATAGAATTGGAACAAGGGAATTATTTGCAGGAAATCTGTTAAGGCAACCGGCATTAACAGATGCTGATGTGTTGTTAAGAGTGTTGAATTCCGGGGTTATCTCATCTGCGAAGTTATCGGAAAAGTACCACCAACTGCTTCCTAATACAGATGTTGTCATGAAAAACAGTTTTTGGATTGGCCTGTGGCCCGGGATAAAAACATCCTCAATTAATTACGTTACAGAGGTGTTCGGAAAATTCATATCAGGGCTTGGTTAATTGGCCGGAGGCAGCGATAGTGTTAGATATTAATAAAACAAAAAATATCTGGTTACTCTATATAATGATAAAGATCAGGCGTTTTGAGGAAAAAATCGGACAGTTGTACCCGCAGCGTAAAATCCAAACACCGATACACTTGTGTATAGGGCAAGAGGCGGTGGCAGCCGGCGTATGTGCACACTTAAACAGGGAAGATTACATATACAGCACGCACAGAAACCACGGACACTGTATAGCAAAAGGCATGGACATACGCTATTTGACGGCGGAGCTGTATGGAAAGGCCACGGGATGTTCAAAAGGCAAGGGCGGCTCTATGCACATAACCTCATTTGAAGACGGTATTGCCGGTACATCGGCAATAGTGGCCGGTTCAATTCCACTGGCTGTGGGCTCGGCTTTGGCATTTAAAATGAGAAAAGAAGCACGTGTTTCCGTAGCTTTTTTCGGAGACGGCGCAGTGGATGAGGGAACTTTTTGTGAGAGTTTGAACTTTGCATCTCTGAAGAAGCTACCTGTAATATTTGTTTGTGAGAATAATTTTTATGCCGTCAATTCGCATCAAAAGATTCGTCATGCTAACCCTGATATAGCCGCTGTTGCAAGGCACTATAATATGGCTGGTGTTCAAATTGACGGCAACGACGTTCTAAGCGTTTACGATAAGATGGAACAGGCTGTAAAGAGAGCAAATGCCGGAGACGGCCCAACTCTGATAGAGTGTATTACGTATCGCTGGAGATGTCATGTCGGTCCGGAGTATGATTACGAAAAAGGCTGCCGCCCTGAGGAAGAGCTGCAGGAGTGGCTGGAGAAGTGCCCGATTGATTTTTACAAAAAGCTTCTTTTAAAAAAACAACTGATAAGTGAACAAGAGGTCAGTGAGATGGAAGCCCATATAAACAACGAAATAGAGGACTCTTTAGAGTTTACAAAAGCAAGCCGGTTTCCGGATATCAGTCAGTTGTACGAGGATGTTTACTATAGAGGAAATAAAAACTAATGCCATGGACAAAGGTTCATTTAGACAATAAAGAACTGCAACATATACCAGGGCTGAGAACTATAACCTATGCCGATGCAGTAAAGGAAGCACTCAGATGGATGCTTTCAGAGGACCCGTCGTTTTTTATAATGGGTGAGGGGGTGGATGACCCTGGTGGAGTATTTGGGACTACCACGGGGCTTGCACAAGAGTTTGGATGTGAAAGAGTCATGGATATACCCATAGCGGAAAACGCAATGACGGGGGTTGCCATAGGGGCTGCAATAGCAGGGATGAAACCGCTGTTTGTGCACATAAGAACGGACTTTCTGCCTATGTGTATGGACCAAATCATAAACCATGCAGCCAAGTGGTACTATATGACGGGGGGCAGTGTAAATGTGCCCCTTGTGATAAGAAGTCTGATTGGTAGGGGATGGGGCTCGGCCGGCCAGCATTCTCAGGCTTTGCATGGTCTTTTTACTCAAATACCCGGGTTAAAAGTTCTCATGCCTGCGACCCCCTACGATGTAAAAGGATTATTGATTTCTGCTGTTAAAGACGGCAACCCTGTGATGTTTTTTGAGCACAGATGGATTTATGATTCTCTGGGATATGTGCCTGAACACCCATACGAGGTACCCATCGGGCAAGGTATCGTGCGCAGAAAGGGCACTGATATAACCGTAGTGGCAATATCTCACATGGTTTATGACGCTATGAGGGCTTGTGGGATGTTATCGGCGGAAAATATAGAGGTGGAGCTGATAGACCCCCGTTGCTTAAAACCTCTGGATGAGGAGCTGATATGCGAATCCGTCAAAAAAACCGGGAGACTGGTTGTTGCTGATGTATCATGTCCTTATGGCGGGGCAGGGGCTGAGATTGCTGCAATGGTTGCCGATAAGGCTTTTAAGTACTTAAAAGCCCCGATTAAAAGAGTTAACTTTCCTGATGTGCCAACCCCTGCATCCGGGCTGCTTGAGGAGGCCTACTATCCTGATGCCGCCGACATAATCAAAACCATAAAAGAATTATTATAATACAGGCAGCGGTCAATGAAAAAAGCAGAAATTGCAATACTGGGCGGCACCTCACACATTGCAAAGGGACTGATACACAGTTTTCTTAGTCTTCACAGAGGAGAGTTTTTTTTACACCTTTATACAAGCTCATCCGAGAGAGTCCGCCGCTTTCTTGACGCTACAGGAAAATCAGCTGAGCCGGACTATATCATTCATGAGGGTTATAGTGATTTCACAAAATGTTCATATGATGTTGTAATAAACTGTGTTGGTGTGGGAACTCAGGGCAAGCTCCAGGGTGATTACACTAAGTGGTTTATGATTACCGAGCAATATGACAATATGGTAATTGAGTATTTACGTGACAGAGCTCCCGATGCTGTTTATATTAATTTCAGCAGCGGGGCTGTTTATGGTAATTTTTCGACACCCTCGGAGGAAAACACTATGTACTGTATCCGTATCAATCGTATTGCCCCGGGGGATTACTATGGTATTGTTAAACTCTACACTGAGTGTAAGCACAGATCTTTTGAAAACCTCAACATAGTTGATCTCAGGGTATTTTCCTATTTCAGCAGGTTTATTGACCTCAAGGACGGCTATTTTATAACCGATGTGCTGAACTGTGTTTTGAATAAAAAGGTTTTAGTTACAGACACTGTGGACATTGTCCGCGATTACGTTGCCCCTGAGGACCTTTTCGCATTAATACTAAGATGTATGGCAGTTGGGAGAATAAATAAAGCATTGGATGTAATCAGCGCAAAGCCTGTACAAAAGTCAGAGATTCTTGAGTATTTTTCACAGAAATATGGATTAAAGTATGAAACCGGTTCCTCGTTGTGTCAGGTTAGTGCAACCGGAGCTAAAAATATTTACTTTTCAACCTATAACAATGCGGCTGCTATAGGTTATAAGTCTGCACTAAGTTCTATGGATGCCGTCAAACGGGAATCGGAGCATATTTTGAGGAGTTTAACCGGAGATTGAACAGTTGTTCCATAAAAATTGACGCCGGATACCGTCATATTTTATAATAGAGCGCTTAGCGGATGAGAAAAAAATGAAACTTATAAGCATACTGACGCCTTGTTTAAATGAGGAGGAAAATGTTTGGGAGCTTTATACTCAGGTAAAGGGTATTTTTGACACTCTGCCGGATTATACTTATGAGCACATATTTATAGACAATGCCTCCACAGACGGGACAGTAGGTGAACTTAAGAAGATAGCTGAGTCTGACAAGAGAGTAAAAGTAATAGTTAATACCAGAAACTTTGGTTCATCCAGGTCATGTTTTCATGGAATAATGCAGACAACCGGAGATGCCGTAATAATTCTGGTAGCCGATTTACAGGACCCGCCCGAGATGATTCTTCAATTCATAAAGAAATGGGAAGAGGGGTACAAGATGGTAATAGGGGTGATGACTGAGCGGCGAGAGTCCCGCATTATGGTTTTTATCAGAAATTGCTACTATAAATTGTTGGCGTTAATCTCAGAAACCAGGTTATACAACTCTTTTACAGGATTTGGATTATACGACAGAACGGTAATAGAAATTTTGCGGCAAATGGATGACCACATTCCGTATTTCAGGGGTATGGTGGCGGAGACGGGGTTTGAACCGGCTGTGATAGAGTACATTCATCGCAAGAGGGAGAGGGGGAAATCCAAAGAAAATATATTTGCCCTGATTAATATTGCACTTTCCGGTATAACAGCCCACTCAAAGTTGCCTCTGCGAATTACCACTTTTTTAGGCATTTTTGGGGCTACGGGTAGTTTAGTTGTGGCTCTGTTTTACTTTGTTTACAAATTGCTTTACTGGAATTCCTTTAGTGTAGGGATAGCACCGGTGGTTATAGGGCTTTTCCTTTTTATGTCTATACAATTGATTTTGATTGGTATAATTGGTGAGTATGTCGGATGGATATACATGCAGGTACGAAAAAGACCTCTGGTTGTGGAAAGACAACGTATAAATTTTTAGATAATTCCAATTCTAATTCAAAAGTATAACGAGGCGGCAAGGAACAAGCGACACAGACGTACTGTTTTGTACGTAGAGGAGCTTGTGACGAAGCCAACAAAGTTAGACAAATGAATTAGAATTGGAATAAGCTACTACACTATGCCCCATACCAAGTAGTCTTCAGACAGGCAAAGACGCAAATATTTTCACAACAATACCACAAGTCTTTGCTGTCCGTTGCTACCTGCCCCCTAAAATCTCATAGTGACAGTATAATTTAACTTAACCTCACCGTCTTTGGGGACCTCTATCGCAAACTCCAAAAGATTGCTTTCCGCTTTTTTATAATTGTGGGAATTATTCAGGACTTTCCACTGCCCGACAACAGGTTCAAGAACACGTACCCTGACGTCTTCCTTCTTATGGTTTTTTAAAATTATCTCAAATGAAGCCTCATATGTATCCCACTCAAGTTTTTTCCAGTTGGTCTGCTTACGCACTCCGGTTATGTCAAAGGC
Source organism: Nitrospirae bacterium YQR-1 (assembly GCA_039908095.1). NCBI lineage: Bacteria > Pseudomonadati > Nitrospirota > Nitrospirae bacterium YQR-1. Next base: position 28,330 of record JAMOBJ010000012.1, on the reverse strand, counting down.
ATCCCCCATTTTTACTCTGATCTTTTCGTCTTTAGGTGAGTGATCTATCGAGTCCTCTCCGATAAACTGACGGCTGCCGTCACTGTCAGCCTTATAAACCCTCACAGTGCCCTTGGGGATGGGAATTCCAAGATTATTTTCCTTGCGGTTATCTATTTCAATATAGACCCCTATTTTATCTTTAGGAAGCGCATCTTTGTACAGATTTCTAAAATAATGAGGCTGTCCACGGAAAACAAAATCCTTATGTACGCTAAGGTTATCTTCCTTTAAAAGGCGTATCTGCTTGATCTGATTGTTCTTTATGGTTGATGGTGTGTTAAGAGTATAGATGTGGTACTCAAACAATCCCTCCTCTTTAAATGAAACAGTGGCTGATTCGGCATGGGCTGCCGCCGCCTTATAAGCAAGCGCATCTCTGCGCGCCGTGTCCGTTACACGGTTAACATCCCCTGCAACGAGTTTTAACTTTGCATGGTTATAGTCGGTGCCGCTTCTGTTGTCAATAGTTACCCAGCCGGTTAAGCCGGCATGGTTGTCTTTTTCGTTTAACAGCAGCACGTAGTCGGCACGCCAGGTTATACCGTTTGTCAGATATGTAACCTCTACCTTTTGGCCTGAGGCTCCATCATTATTTAACAGCCACTGAAGGGTAGGTTTGGCTATAAGATTTTCAGGCAGTTTCGGAAAGATTATCCGGCCCGGATGACCATAGGTTATCTCATCCCCAATTCTATACACAGGCACGCCGCCGTTATTTGAAAGCACTGTGGCCTTCACTACCTCATCCTTGTCGGTGTAGTAGTTTTTATAGTAGAGCTTAACCTCTTTGCCGACATACTTATCAATGAGCTTCTGAGGTGTAAGGAGGTCATATTCATAATTCTGCTCCAGCACGGAAAGAACCTTCTCACCTGAGGGGGTATGAATGCTTACACTTTGCGGGATTATCTCAGCGGCTACATCCATATAACTTAACAGCACCCTGCCGGTTGGTAGTTTTAATACCCGTTGTTCTTTAACTAGCCCCAGGTTGACGTTATAAACTGTAAGGGCTACAGACTTCTGTTCCTCAACTGTGGAGTACGCACGTGTCACTTCCGTCTCAGCGTAGCTCAAAACCGCTGTTGCTAAAATAATGATGAAAGATATGTAAGAGAAGAGTTTCATTCTCCATTTACAACTCTCTCTCACAAGAGGGCTTGCCCCCCTGAGTCTTTCCTGTCGTTGCTTTGACGGTTTATCAGCAGAGTTGAACATCTCTGTTAACCCGCTATCTCAAGGGTGGAAAAGAAATACGGAATTTCAAAAGAGGCCGACTCAGCCGAATCTGAACCATGTACTATGTTTCTCTCAACATCTGAGGCAAAATCTGCCCTGATTGTATTAGGTGCGGCATCTTTTGGATTGGTTGCTCCCATTAACTCACGCACTTTCTCTATAACCTTATCTCCCTCAACTACCATAACAACCACAGGTCCCTCAGACATAAAAGCTGTTAATTCACCATAAAACGGCCTGGCTTTGTGCACTATATAAAACCCCTCCGCCTCTTTTTTAGACATGTGAATCATCTTCAGAGCAACTATTTTAAAGCCCTGTTTTTCAAATCTTCCGATCACTTCCCCTATCAGGTTTTTCTTAACACCGTCCGGCTTGACTATTGAAAGCGTTCTCTGCATCTGTATTCTCCTTTATGTTTTTATTTAAATTATTATGGAATTATATATATAACTCCCTTTTTGGAAACATATTCCCAGCGGTGTTGAGTATCCACTCTTTAGCCATTTTGCGATCTCAGCTTAAGAAATTTATCCCTGTATTTAAAATGAAAATCAACATCTACATCAACTAACCCCTCTTTGACAATATGAGCATTAATGAAGGTCTTGTTTCTCAGGTACAGATAGCAAAGCATGTTGTTTTGCTTATCATACTTCTGCTCATCAAACTTCATAAACACTTTCTGCCCCTTTGTTTTTTCGAGCAGGAATTTTATAGCCTGTCCAATAGCAGACTTTTTTTCTTTTACTCCGATAAGACGAACAACCAAATCATTGTTAAGCTTCACAAACACTGGGCTGATCACTCTTGCGACAGAATAGTAGGCCTCTCTTTCGCCACTGTGTTTATCAATTTTTGAACCAAACTGAAGCTTCTTAAGGTCTGTCTTCTTATCTAGTTTATGAGGGTCCTTAAAGATATATGGTAACTTTTCAATTTCTTTATGATGGTCTGTTATAACTCTATCTTCCAAAAACATATATTCAGCATCTGTAAGGTTTAATTGTCCAATCTTCAACTTATCTTTAATTGTTGACAAAAAGTCTGAATTGATTTCATATCCGACTGAATTACGTCCTAGATTATGGGCGGCAAGTACAGTTGTACCACTGCCAAGAAATGGGTCAAAAACCGTTTCACCGGAAAAAGAAAACATTTTTATCAATCTGGCCGGCAATTCTTCAGGAAACATAGCAATGTGCCTGTCCTGCTTTGCCCCTGAAAAGTACCAGTGCCCTGAGAAATAAGTATTCCAATCATCTTTTGTTATTATCGAAAGTTCTTTTTGCTCCTTTGTCGGAACCGGCGCAGTGCCCTGTTTTTTGAAAAGCAGAATAAACTCATAATCAAGTTTCAAAATACCATTTCTGGGATATGGGAAACTGCCCATTATCGTAGCCCCGCCGGTTGTATTGCAGGTGGTGACTTTCTGCCAAATTACAGCCCCCATATAGTCAAACCCAATAGTTTCACAGAATTTTATTATCTCTGTTCTTATCGGTATCACTTTATACCGCCCATAATAAACTGACCGTGCGAATTGGTCACCGATATTAATACAAAGCCGACACCCTGGGTGTAATACTCTGCTACATTCCTTCCAGACAAGATTCAGATTGTTGATATAGCTTTCATAGCTTTCTTGAAAGCCTATTTGATCATCAGTTCCATAGTCTTTTAATTGCCAGTACGGGGGAGATGTAATGACCAAATGGACTGAATTGTCCGTCAAAAGGGTCATTTGTCTGCTGTCACCGTGAATTATCTTATGGATAGTTTTAGCCATTACTATCCATTTAAGCTTTAAGCTCATCATCTTTTAATTTCATTTTATCTCTGTTTTAACCCCTCGCAAATATAAAAGGTGTTAAATAACGAATTAACTTATTATAACTAACTTAGTGAATTAACAAGATTTCTTACGGCATTGACTGATTTCATAAAGGCGCTTTTTTCAACATCGTTGAGGTTAAGTTCAATGATTGCCTCAACCCCGCTTTTACCTAATACAGCGGGAACACCGGCATAGACGTGGTCCACTGCATATTGTCCCTCAAGACAGCACGAAACCGGAAGCACTTTCTTTTCATCAAGCACAATGGATTTAATCATCTCATATATAGAAGCTGCAGGGGCATAGTAGGCACTTCCGGTTTTCAGTAACGCTACGATTTCAGCGCCTCCGTTTCTGGTGCGCTCCACAATTGCCTCTATTTTTTCAGCCGGTAATAATTCTGTAACCGGTATGCCTCTGACAGTGGTAAAGCGTGGAAGCGGCACCATCTGATCTCCGTGTCCGCCCAGTAACATAGAGGTTATAACCTCAGGTGATACTTTAAGTTCCGCTGCAACAAAAGAGCAGAACCTGGCAGCGTCCAGCACCCCCCCCATGCCCATCACACGGCTGGAGTTAAAACCGGTTGTCTTTAGCACAAGGTGCGCCATAACATCCATTGGGTTTGTCACTACAATGACTATTGAGTCGGGGGCATGTTTTAATATCTCACCGGCAACACCGCTTATGATGTCTGCATTAATTTTTAACAGGTCATCTCTTGACATACCTGGTTTTCTTGCCATTCCAGCGGTCACGGTAACAATGTCAGAGCCTTCAATCATTGCGTAATCGTTAGTGCCGGTCACAGCGGCCGATGAATTCCACAAAGGGCACGCCTCTGCAATATCAAGAGCTTTGCCCTGTGGCATTCCATCAACAATGTCAAATAGCACAACATCGCAAAAACCTCCCGCCGCTAATAGTTGTGCCGTTGTTGCACCAACATTACCTGCACCTATTACTGATACTTTCTTTTTTCTTTCGTTCATCTCTATACCAACTTTATTATTAAGATTATAAGTATAGCTGTTATTATAACGGAATAACCTATAGTATGAAAAGATTTTTCTATCCGTGATTTAATCCCGGGACCAAAAAAATAAATCGGTAAAGAGGCAGATTCGGCAAAAGAAAGGATAAACAGGGCCGGTACTCCTTTACTTCCCTACGTTTTTTTCATAAACCTCAAGCAGCGCTTTTCGCATAATTTCAACGGGGGCTGTTGTGTTTGTCCATATTTCAAAAGCCAGCACGGCCTGCCAAAAGAGCATTCCAAGACCGTTGGTAGTCAGGCAGTTTAGGCTTTTGGCTTTTTCAATCAGTGGGGTATCCTTATATATTACATCACAAACTATGTGAGAACTGCTCAGGAGTGAGAAGTCAAAAGGTGCAGGATCATCCGGTTTAAGCCCAAGAGGGGTTGCATTAATAATAACGTCGTGGCTTTCTATTAAGTTATAGTTTTTTCCCTCTGCAAAGACGTTTGGATTAACCGTTTTAAGATGTTTCACAAGAGCCGTTAGTTTTGGCTCATCGATATCAAATATACTTAAAGACTGGGCCTCTTGAGCAATGTAGTATGTTATGGCCTTAGCGGCGCCGCCTGCGCCAGCAACAAATACTTTTTTGCCTGTTAAAGAAATTCCGGCCTCGGCAACTGATCTCATGAACCCCCTGCCGTCTGTGTTGTAGCCGCTTAGCTTACCGTCCTTGTTTAAAATCGTATTAACTGCTCCTATAAACCGTGCCTCCTCATCTATTTCGTCAAGTGCAGCCATGGCTTTTTCCTTATGCGGCACTGTCACATTAGCTCCGGCAAAGTCCATTGCTCTGACGCCATAAACAGCTTCAGCCAGAAGGTCGGGATGTACGGAAAAACACAAGTAACAATAATCCAGCCCCAAGTGCTTGAAGGCTGCGTTGTGCATATATGGTGACAAACTGTGAGTCACAGGGTAGCCTATAAGACCTGTGATTTTTGTCTTAGCTGTAATCATTCTGTTTCACTCCGTAAGGGCGGATATAAGTCCCTCAAAAGTGGACTCTATTGTTTGGACTTTAATATTTAATGCCTCAGAGATAAACTCTGTGGTTATATCGTCAAGAAACACGTTTTTACCTGATCTCAGAGAAACATCAGGGATGAGCAAGGTTTCATCACCCTTTATGTGGTCTATCATGCAGCGTAATATGTCCCTACCGGTAAGGAGGCCGCACACTGTTATTGTCTTGCCGAAAACCTGATTTTCAACAGGTATTACCTGTAAGTCTATGCCTGTTTTCTTTCTTAGTTTAAGTGCAAACTCATTCAGGTATGGATAAAAAGAAACACCGGTATAGGTGATGAACTTCCTTTTTGATGGAGACTTAATTGTTCTGAAACGTGAGGCTTTATGAATAAATGCCGGCACCATGCCTACTCCATTTTCTATTTGCGGCAAATCACCATAGTGCTCAAGGGGAGGGAACTTTTCCCCGCATTTTATGTATAACTCATCCGAAGCATATATTATGGGTTCCCCGTGTTTTTTTATACATTTTTTTTGATGTGATGTTATAATCCTGAGGGCTTTTTCAGCATCTTCTTTAGTAACCGGTGAAATCTTTTTCCTGTGAAAAGCTGTTAAACCTACCGGTACTACAGCTATGGAGAGCACAAATGGGTAGTGCTTTCTCAGATCGTTAAGAGTCCGGTCAAGCTCATCACTGTCATTTATGCCAGGGCACAATACTACCTGAGCGTGGAGTTTAATCTTATTCTTAACAAAAAACTGAATCTCCCTGTTTATGTCAGAAAGAGCCGGATTACCCATAAGTTTGGCTCTTAACTCACTGTTTGTGGTGTGCACCGATATGTAGAGGGGACTTAAACGCTGTTCCACTATTCTGGCTTTATCATATTCCGTCAGATTGGAAAGTGTTATGTAATTGCCATAGAGAAAGGATAGCCTGAAATCCTCATCCTTAACATACAGAGTTTTCCTAAACCCCTTTGGCATCTGAGAAACAAAACAGAACCGGCAGTTGTTTTTACACGTTCTTATCTTAAAAGGCTCAATTTCAATACCCAGAGGCGTTCCATTTTCTATTTCAATATTCTTACTCATGATTTTATTGCGCCGCTTTAAGATTATTTCAAGTTTATCATCCTGAGAGTAAAATGCCAGATCTATTCCATCTGTAATTTTATGCCCATTTACAGACATTATCTCATCGGAAACCCTTATGTCGGCAAGCCCTGCCACAGAACCTTCCTGTATTGCAGATACTCTGTTACTAATAAATTCACCCATTGCTATACATAAACCCCTTGTAAAGGTAATGAAGTCCGGAAACCACTGTAAGTACCGCTGTTGCTATAACAAGCAGTTTTGGATTAGGAAAATAACTCTGAAAATTTATTTTTAACAGCACATACGCCACTAACACCATCTGAAATGCTATTGCCGATTTACCAAAAACAGACGGTTTTACAAACACCACGTGATGTACCATATAGAGCAGCCCCCAGCCCACAACCACTATTAAGTCCCTGCTTATTATACAGATTGTCAGCCATGTGGGAATCCACCCGTAATACGAAAAAAGTACATATGAGGTTACAAGCAAAAACTTATCTGCCGTCGGATCTAAAAACTTACCAAGCTGAGTTTGTTTTTTCATAAGACGTGCTATCAGCCCATCCAGCGCATCCGTTATCGAGGCTAAGACAAATATAATAAGCGCCCACCGATATTCCCTGTATATCAACAATGCGGCAAAAAAAGGAATTGCCACTATCCTCGTCATAGTCAAGACATTCGGTACGTTTAAGACACTTATGTTTTGTTTTTCCTCTGTAGTCATTCTATAAATAAAATTTTATGGTATGTTGAAAGGAAAAGAGCAGCCAATGTCATAAATCCCCAGTTCATTGTGACATATGCCGTTATTTCCGTCCAATGCAGCCATTATTGCCGTCCCGTGACAGTGCTCTATACCAAATGAGTACTTACCGGTTATATTTAGCGCTTTTTTCAAATATGCAGCAGCCTGACGTTTTCTTTTATACATTAACTCAATCTGTGATTTCCCTAAAAAAACATACGCCACTCCGCGCACATCCGACGTTTTCCTGAAACACTTAAGAGCCTCACAAAAGTGCACTCCGGCCTCAGAGAGCCTTCCCTGCATCAGAGAGAGTGTACCAAGGCTCCAAAGGGTATATGCAGAGCTCACAATGTCATCTATTTGTTTATAAATGGTTAGAGCTTTTTTTAAATATTTTCTGCTTCCCGAAAACTCCCCCGTCATACGTAAGGCATTGCCAATGCCGCAGTACGAATAAGCTACTCCAAAGCGGTCGTGTAGTTTTTTAAAGATACAGTTTGCCGCTGTGTAGTTATCTAGTGAGGCGGCAAAATCCCCTGCCACACGCTTTGCCCCACCTATGCCGGTATGGCAGTAGCCAACACCGGGAGTTTCCTCAAGTGTTTCAAACATTCCCCTCGCTTTTTCAAATAACTCAACGGCTTGCTTTATATCTCCCTGAATTCTGAAAGTTCCGCCTTTTGCCCATGTGCAAAAGGCGATACCGGAGTTGTCTCCACCCTTGATATATCCTTTATGGGCCTCTTCTATTTTTTGAAACGCCTCTTCCCATAATCCACACGCTCTTAAGGCCAGCGCCCACCCCACGGTACAGTCCAGGGCTGTTGTGTTATCATTGAGGGCGTTTGATAAATCCCGTGCTTGTTTATAACTATCTGCGGCTTTTTTAAATCTACCCGACATACGTTGACAGTCGGCAAGGTCGGAAAGACACCGGAGCCTCAGCTCATCTTCATTTTTACACAGCTTCAGTGCCCTGCCGTATGCCATCATGGCTTTGTTATACTCAGAGGCATCCCTGTACATCAGAGCCTTCTCTATATATCGTTCCGTCTTACTTTGCACCGGTTAAAGTCCGTATTTCCGCTATAGTTTTACTGTAGTTGCCGGATGTATAAAAGGCAGAACCCATGACTGCCATGTCAGCCCCGGCATCCACCACCGTTTTTATGTTTTTAGGTGATACTCCACCGTCTATTTCCACTATTGGGTTTACGCCGTGCTCTCTGAGCATTTCTTTTAACTGTATTAACTTTTTAACTGTCCCGGGGATAAACTTCTGGCCGCCAAATCCAGGATTTACACTCATTATGAGCACAAGGTCAACATCCTCTATTACATCCTTAAGTAAGCTTACTGGACTTGCCGGGTTAATGGAAACACCGGCCTTAACTCCCTGCTCTTTTATCCATGCGATAGTCCTGTGAAGGTGTCTGTCAGATTCAAGATGTACAGTTAAAATATCCGCTCCTGCATCTATAAAGTTTTTTACATATCTGTCAGGCCGTTCTATCATAAGATGAACGTCAAGGGGAATGGTTGCCGCCTTTTTAACCTGCTCAACCACAAAGTAACCGATAGTTATATTGGGTACAAAACTGCCGTCCATAACATCTATGTGGAAGTAGTCGGCCCCGGCCGCTTCTGTATCCCGTATTTCCCTGCCTAACTCCAGAAAATTAGCAGACAGTATTGAAGGCGCTATTAATACCATTACAATTCCTCTTCATTCTGATTGGATTGTTCCTCTTCTTCTGCTTGCAGAGAAACAGAGTCCCCTCGTTTGATTATAGTGTCCGGGTTTGGTTTCTGGCTTACAATTTTAGAGCCGGAGCCGGAAATTACTGTTTTAATACCGATAGTGCCGGCTATTTTGTCGGCAAATTCGGTCGTTTTCCCTATAAAATCCGGACATATATAGGTTTCCACAAAATGACCGGCACTTACAAGCAGATCAACCTCAGCATTGCCTTTTTCCTCTGAGACCGGCCTCTGGGCAATCACAGTACCCTTTTCATGGGTATCGGAGTGTACCTCAAGGACGCGGGCTATCTTAGTTTTGTTATGAGCTGCTGTTTCGTATGCCTTATCCAGGGCAAGCCCCTTGAGGTCGGACTCCGTGAAATTCTGCCCCTTACTCATTACCACCGATATGGTTCTGCCCTCTTTTATTTTGTTGCCGGGGGGAATGTTCTGCTTCATTATCTGCCCTGCCTTTACGCTGCTGTCATAGTCCTCACCTTCTATTTTTAAAAATAACTTCACACCGGCTAAAATCCCTGTTGCCTCCAGGAGGCTTTTACCGGTTAAGTCCGGTACCGTTATGCTTTTACTTGATGTAAGAGCGTTAAAGGTAACATACCCTGTAACCAGAGAGACAATCACAAATAAGAAAAAAAACAAAACCATTCTTAATAACGCTTTCACTGTTATAATCCTTCAGCTAAAATGCATACAAAATTTCTGTTACCAATCAACCCTTTTACGCGCCGTCTATTGCAGGTGCAAAATATTATTTAGATGTTATATACAAACAACCTGCTAACTACAACTTTGCTTTTATACATTAGATTAAGTCATAATATTATCACAAAACAATTGTAATTTCAAGTATTTTTTTTTATTGAATTAATTTGCAAATATAAGCATAATACGCTGGTTTATTTAGTTTCGATTAGAAGTCGTTTTTATTAGGAACAATATTTAAATAGTGCTGCCGGCTGTGAAATTACAATCTTAGCGCTGTTGCGCAGGAGGTGTTATAAATGTATAAGGTTTTGTTGATAGAGGATGAGGAAGCAACCAGAAAACATTTAGCAAAATATATTGAGAAGGAGCTGTTTGAGGTAATACAGGCGGAAAATGGGTTAATTGCAATGGAGCTGTTTCACATGGAACATCCTCAAATAGTGCTGACAGACCTTAAGATGCCGGGTATAGGCGGCATGGAGGTAGTTCGTACGATTAGAGAAATATCCGCAGAGACAGAGATAATTGTCTTTACCGGCCATGGTGATGTGGATACAGCTATAACAGCCCTTCGTGAAGGTGTTTTGGACTATTTGAAAAAACCGATAGACCTTAATATTCTTACTATAGCTCTTGGGCGGGCAAAAGAAAAGATCAATATGAGGAAAAAAGAAATATTTATTCCTAACATTCTTTTAGTTGAGGATGAGGGAATACCCCGCACCTGGCTGAAGTATGTATTAGAAAAAGAGGATTGGAAAGTGTTGGAAGCTTCAAACGGTGAGGCTGCACTTACTATTTTTACTCTTATAAAGATGGACATAGTCCTTTTAGATATTAAAATGCCAAAAATGAACGGACTTGAGGCATTGCATCTAATGCGTAGCATCAATGATGACTTTGAGGCAATAATAATATCAGGGCATTGTGATGAGCACTCAGCGATACAAGCAATGCGGGATGGAGCGATGAGTTTTTTAAAAAAACCGGTTGATCTTGACCAATTGATACTCTTAGTGGAAAAGGCAATAAAAAAACTGCAAAATGACAGAGAACTGAAATATCGTACCCGTGAACTTAAACTTGCTCAAGAGATTATTGCTCAAATTACCAATGAGGGGGAAGTGCCGGCAATTAACTGCAAGACAATAGTTGAACAGGCAATGATTCTTGCACAAAAATCATTATCCGGAAGCCAGGTTTTAAATAAGTGAGTGTTTCGTGAAGCTCTGTTTTGGAGCATGAGCCGTTGCGCAAGGGAAAAACCACCTGCTCCAATAGCTTTACCCTTGCTCTCAGACTCCGGTATCAAACCGGCTCATCATATATTTGCCGTTTTTTAATTGCCGATAACAATGGTGCACTGTCTGGTGTAAGTGCCAAAAAAACTTTGAGTAAGAGTATCAATGGTATATACTTCTTTTATGGCGCCGGCTCTCATAGCATTTTCTATTGAAGCATCTCCGACAGAGATCATACCAAAGGCAGCATAGATGCATCCTTTTCCTTCTTTATAGCCGCTGATGGCAGGGCCTTTGGCTACAGGCATCTTCACATTATTTACCGCCCATCCTGAGGGTCCGTCGGAAATGTATCCACACCCTGCAAAAACAACCGGCAGCAACAAGCAAACTATAACAACACTGATTAACTTCATTAAGCTTCTTTTGATTTCTTTGCAGCTTTAGCCATCATCTTGTTTGCAATCGGGGGAAATGTATATAGTTCTTTTGAAGCCTCCAGCACACCACCAAGGTATTTGGTTGTTTCATCGTTTAAATCAAGGCCCTTTTTCTGAATGTCTTTAAGGTAGCTCTGCCAGCCATCGTGGTCCCATACACCTTTAGTTTTTTTCATGAAATCAACTGTGTTTTCCGCCATCCCTGTCATCAGCTTGGATATGCTTTCAGTTGCAATTGCAGCATTGTAAACTTTCTTCATAGAGTCAAGTAAAGAACCGAGATAGGCCTTCAACTCATCGTTTATCTCATAGCCCATTGCTTTTGCCTCGGCTAAGAAATCGGTCCATGCAGTGTGGTCCCACACTCCTTTTTGTTTTTGTACAAACTGTGCCGCCATTTCAATCAAATCATCAAACTGCCCTGTCATTTTTTTTGACATAAACTCCTCCTGTTAAGATACTTTATATTATCTCATAAACTGAGAATTTTGCCGCTATCAAAATGGAATTTTACGAATGCCGATTGTAAGACTACCAAAAAGCCGAAAAAATGTCAAGTTTTATTTTTTTTGCCTTTGTTAGCCATAATACATTTATGGATATTTCTATATTACAGTTTTGCTGTAGTGAATAGAATATTGAATAACCCGCAGACTTAATACCAAGTTGCATTCATTCGATTAACTTTGTTGGCATCGTCGAAAGCTCCTTGACGTCTCCCCTAAAGGGGATTCCCCTATGAGGGGAGGTCGCTTTCTCCTTGCCGCCTCGTTACTCTTTTGACTGCTACTTGGTATAATATCTCCACGCAGAAGCATCTTCAGGTTGAATAAAAATATTCCGACACCGGTGTTTTGTTTTATATTATTCTCGTTACGATACTCCTTTGGTGTTTAAATAAAGGCCATATTTTTTATCGCTGTCAAGGATATGTTTTACCAGCCACTCCTGAAGGAAGTTCATCACTAGGATATCCACAATAGCCTTACCTGCTACAAACTTACCATGGAAATCCAACACCTTATCTGTTAAATCCTTGTGCTCCTGCTTATGTTTGAGACCTTCAGGGTAGCCGTATGTGTCCATATACTTCTCTTCAGTCTCAAAATGGTACTTTGTATAATCTATCAGATCACCAAGCACTTTTCTTAATACATCGTTACCCTTTTTTGCGGCTACAGCGTCGTAAACATCATTTAAAAGCTGGACAAGTTTCTGATGTTGTCCATCAAATTCTTTTACATGTACGCTTAAACTCTCTGACCACGTTACTAATGACATTGCATACCCTCCCTCGGCAGCTTTCTTTACTTTAGTATATATAAGCCTGTAAAATAACGCAATACCTTTTGTGCTGTTATTATAAGCCTATGAAAAATAGTAACTTAAAAAAATATTTTGAAAACATGACAGTATCCAGTCGTATGATGGTATTTACCTGCATATTGACAGCCATCTTTTTATTTACGGGTTTTTCAGGGTTCCCACAGCTTGGGGCTATCTCAGGAATCATTATACTTATCGTGCTGTCATACTTATTCACAGGTTCGCTTAAGCGCCCGCTAAAGGCGTTTTATGAGAGCATTATCGGGTTGTCGGAAGGGAAATTAAATGATGATATTCCATATCACGGTTTAAATAATGAATTTGGCAGAATAGGCGTCGCTCTTGAGGCGCTGAGGCAGATTGATATCAAAGAAGCGAAGAAAACATGGATGAAGGAATCTGTTACAGAGATCGCTCAGTCACTTCAAAAATGTACAACTTATGCCGATTTTGGCAATGAGCTGACTTCAAAAATCGCCCCTGTTATGGGGATTATTTATGGGGCATATTATGTTAGTAATGAGGCTCGCACAGAGCTGAAATGGGTGGGTGGCTATGCCTGCGGTGATACCGCTGCCATGCGCTCCTTTGCTTGGGGTGAGGGTGTAATCGGGCAAGTTGCATGTGATAAGGCAACCAGAGAATTATCGTTTTCCTCCGGTCAGGTTGTATCTACTCACATCGGGCCTGGCGCTTTGTTTGTCTCCTCCGTTGCAGTTGTTCCTGTTGTGCACCGCAATAGCGTAATTGCAGTTATTGAGCTTGGCACTCTTGGGGCATTTGTTGAAGAACAGATTGTTTTTCTTGATACTCTGCTTCCACTTGTGGCTTTAAACATGGAGATTCTATCGGGTAGCATTGCAACTCAGGAATTGCTTCAAAAAACTCAGGCACAGACACAGGCACTGGCTGCATCCGAGCAACAACTACTTGCGCGCAAGAACGAGTTGGAGGAAAGCAGGGCGGCACTGGAGCAAATCGAGGAGCGCAGCCGTCTGATTCTCTCTTCAATAAAGGATGGGATTTGCGGCCTTGACAGCTCAGGTATTGTAGCTTTTGCCAACAATGCCGCCGGTACAATGCTGGGATATGCTGTGGAGGAACTCCTAGGCAAACTGATGCACACCGCTGTCCACTATGCCCACGAGGACGGCACTGAGTATCCGTGGAGTGAGTGCCACATATACCGTACTACCCAAGACGGTAAAAGCCGTAATATCACAGATGAGGTACTGTGGCGCAAGGATGGCACCTGTTTCCATGTCGAATATACTACTAATCCGATTTATAAAAACGGCGTTATGGTTGGCATAGTGGTTGTCTTCAGGGATATTACCGAGCGTATCCGCAGCGAGATGGCAATTAATAAAGCAAATTTCCTTGCAGATACTGCACTAGCGCTTTCAAAAGCCGGCTACTGGCATGTTCCCCTTGACGGCTCCGGATGGTACAACTCATCAGAGCGTGCGGCTGCCATATTCGGTGATATTCCAAACCCAGACCTCCGTTACCATATCATGGATGACTGGTTTTTACATGTGCGGGAAGGCAATGAGGAGGCGGCTAATGCTGCGCTTAAGAATTTCAATGACGCCGTTGCCGGAATTATCCCCGTCCATGACAGCGTTTATGCCTATAAACGCCCGATTGATGGGATAGTTGTATGGATACACTCTCTTGGTAACGTGATAAGAAACGCTCATGGCAAACCTACCGATATGTATGGAGTTACTCAGGACATTACTGAATTCATAAGAGCACAGGAGGAAATAAGGGCAGCTAAAGAAATCGCCGAGGAGGCGACAAAGATGAAATCCGATTTTCTTGCCAATATGAGCCACGAAATTCGCACTCCGATGAATGCCATTATCGGTATGTCTCATTTGGCGCTCCAAACAGAACTAACCACAAAACAGCGTAATTATATAGAAAAAGTTGAATCGGCGGCAAAGAATCTGCTTGGTATAATAAACGATATTCTCGATTTTTCTAAAATTGAAGCCGGTAAAATGCAGTTTGAGCGGCACGATTTTCTTTTGGAGGATGTCTTAGAGCATTTGGCCGACCTGTCAATCATAAAAGCTCAGGAAAAAGGCCTTGAACTGCTGTTTAATATAGATACCAGTGTTCCTACCGCCCTTGTCGGAGATTCACTGAGACTGGGTCAGGTATTAATTAATCTCACAAACAATGCCATCAAGTTTACTGAAAAGGGAGAGATTATTATAAGTGTTACAAAAGAGGCCGATGAGCCTGATGGGGTGCGTTTATACTTTGGTGTGGCAGACACAGGGGTTGGGCTTAGTGTGGAGCAACAAAATAAGCTTTTTAAGGCTTTTTCACAAGCTGACAGCTCAACGACCCGCAAGTACGGTGGCACCGGCTTAGGACTTACAATCAGTAAGCGGCTGGTTGAGATGATGGACGGACAAATTGCCGTAAAGAGTGAGCCCGGTGTCGGCAGCACTTTTTATTTTACCGCAAAATTTGGTCTTCAGTCAGCACAAAGGCACTTAGCAGCCACAACTGAAGATGCTAAAGGACTTCACATACTGGTTGTGGATGATAATGCAAGAGCACGGGAAATTTTCAAAACCATGCTGACCTCTCTGAGGTTTGAATCCACTGCCGTAAGCAGCGGTACAGAGGCTATAGCTGAGCTTGAGCGGGCGGCTCTTCAAAACATGCCATACGGACTTGTACTTATGGACTGGAGCATGCCAGGGATGGACGGAGTTGAAACAATCCGCCGTATTCGTTCCGATACAAGGTTAGCCAATACGCCGGCCTTTGTCATGGTTACAGCCTATAGCCGTGATGAGCTGCTACAACAAACAACTGATGTAAAAATTGACGGACTGCTGGTTAAGCCGGTAAGTCCCTCCACATTGCTTGACAGCATCCTGTCGGCTCTTGGTAAAGAGGTTGTTCATGGTACCCGCAAGCATAAGCGACAGGCTGATTACCGGCTGGCCGAAAAATCACTGAGCGGGGCATACGTGCTCCTTGTCGAGGACAACGAGGTTAATCAGGAATTAGCCCTTGAAATACTTCAGGAGGCCGGAATTAGGGTTGATGTTGCCGTAAATGGCCTGCAATCTCTGGAAAAAGTAAAGGCCAAAAAGTATGACGCCGTTTTGATGGACTGCCAGATGCCGGTTATGGACGGTTTTGAGGCTACTCGTTCTATCAGACAGGATGATAGTTTAAAGGATCTTCCTGTAATTGCCATGACCGCCAATGCAATGGCCGGAGACCGTGAAAAATGTATACACTCCGGTATGAACGACCACATAGCAAAACCCATAGATGTGGGACAGCTCTTTACCACCCTAGCACAGTGGATAAAACCAAAAGTGGATATCTCTGTCATTACACAATTGTCAAAAACTTATGAAGACGGCCTGCCTGATATTGCAGGCCTTGATTTAAAAACAGCCATCAGCCGTGTTGGGGGGAAAGCCGGTTTATTAATAAAACTGATAACACGTTTTGCAGAGACACAATCAGATGTTATGAGCAGGATAAAGACGGCTATAGCCTGCAATGATTTTGAAACTGCAACCCGTGAGGCGCATACTGTTAAGGGATTGGCCGGCAATATCGGAGCAAATGAGATGTTTGATGTTGCGGCAGCTGTTGAGGGAATGCTGCATAAAGGACTGACAGACGAGCTCCCTCAGGCTTTAGAGTCAATGGAGTTAACACTCAAAGGCCTGCTTCTGAGAATTTCCAGTGCAGTGTCCTCCCCCGTTAAGGAATCAATAGAGGTCTCTGCCGGAAGTACGCTTACACAAATTGACATGAGTGCATTTACAAGTGAAGTAAAGAAGTTTGCAGCACTGCTTGCCGATGACGATTCAAGTGCAACTGACATGGTGGATGGTATTACGGAAAAACTAACGGCTTGCGGAGCCGGGGCTGTAGCTAAACAGATAAAAGCACTTATCTCAAGATTTGAATTTGAAGACGCCCTTGAGAAATTGAAAGAGGTATCAGCCTCTATTGGAGTTGAGCTATAAAGAGTTTGCTGAAGCCATTGTATGGCCTCATACCAAGTTGTAGTCAGAAGTAAACACAGGCGGCTGGGAGAAAGCGGCGGCCTCCCCTTTAGTGGAGACCAGGAGCTTTTGACGAAGCCAACGAGGTTAGACGATTGAATGCAACTTGGTATTAACGCATAATAACCATTTGGCTAAACACCGGACTTGTTAAGTTTGTTGTATATGCAAGTATGCTGACAGTACGGCTGTTTACCGGTGTTACAAGCACCTCGCCGCTGTTAATGGTGGAGCTGGAGATAAACAGAGGATTTCCGGTATAGGCGCTTCTGTCTCCCTTAAATGTATGGTGTGATATAAAGTGGGTTATAACAGTTGACAGACCATTGGGGTAGATAGGATAGGTCCCTGTACTTGATACACTATATGCTGTATTACAAGTATGTCCGCTTGCTGATGATACGTTAGACTGAAAACAGCCCTCGTTGCCGCTGGAGTCTGACACTATTATGTAGGGCTCACCTGCGACATAGGCGTCAAGATATGCTTGTATGTCTGTTGCAGCAGACTTTGCTCCGAACTCGGTTGATCTTACTTTGGCCTTTTCCCTCTGTCCCAAAAAAGCCGGCACAGCAATGGCCGTCAATATTCCTATGATTGCAATTACTATCAAAAGTTCTATCAATGTGAAGCCTTTGCCTGACCGGATGCTGCCCTCAGATGTCTTTTTATAAGCCATTGCATTAAACATAAGAAATCCTCCACATGTAACTCTGCTTATACCAAGTTGCATTCATTCGATTAACTTTGTTGGCTTCGTCGAAAGCTCCTTGACGTCTCCCCAAAGGGGATTCCCCTGTTAAGGGGAGGTCGCTTTCTCCTTGCCGCCTCGTTACTCTTTTGACTGCTACTTGGTATTACGGTTAAAGAACCGTTTATTTTACCAATTGAGAGTGTCATTGTAGCATACTATATAAATATTTAGCACAATGTATGCCAGAGAGAAAATCTAAAATAATCAGGATGCATATAGGGCAGGCCGGCATAGTTGCTGTCAAATAGTGTCAAGTTGTGACACAATCTGTCATAAATGTACGAAAGATATGTAAAATTCACTCTTGACTTTGTTTATAAGTTTCGACATAATTCAGTTAATGAAATACAGAATTAAAGGGAAAGCACTTACCTCTTTAGAGTTGTGCGCTGGCGGTGGTGGCCAGGCACTTGGGATAGAGCTTGCCGGTTTTGAACATAAAGGACTTGTGGAGATTGACCAGCATTGTTGCAATACTCTCAGGTTAAATCGTCCTTATTGGCAAGTTTTTGAACAAGACATTGAAACATTTGATGGATCGCCGTTTGAAAAATTAGATCTTCTTGCCGGTGGGTTACCGTGCCCACCATTCTCTAAAGCAGGTAAACAGCTTGGCAAGGCCGACGAACGCAATTTGTTTCCGGCTGCTATCCGCCTGATTGAGCAAATCCGCCCACGTGCTGTTATGATCGAAAACGTACGAGGTATCCTTGATTCAATCTTTGAGGACTACCGGAAGTATGTCTCCGGCCAGATTGGCAAACTTGGCTATAAAACAGATTGGCGGCTTTTGAATGCCTCAGATTATGGTGTTCCACAGCTCCGCCCCCGTGTTATTTTCGTTGCAATTCTTGAAAAATATGCGGATGCTTTCGAATGGCCGACCCCGAACAAACAAAGACCATTAACAGTGGGAGAGACTCTTTTTGATCTTATGGTTTCACGTTGCTGGCGTGGTGCATTGTCGTGGCGCGAGCAAGCTAACGAGATAGCACCAACCATTGTTGGTGGATCAAAGAAACATGGCGGTCCTGATCTTGGGCCAACACGTGCAAGGAAGGCATGGTCCGCGTTAAGTGTTGATGGTCTCGGCATTGCCGATGAGCCTCCAGATGTTAATTTTGTGGGAACACCACGTCTTACTATACCTATGGTAGCGCGGCTTCAAGGATTCCCAGATGATTGGGTTTTCACAGGTAAAAAAACACAGGCTTACCGGCAAGTGGGAAACGCTTTTCCCCCACCCGTTGCTTGTGCTGTAGCAGCTCAGATCCATGCTTGTTTAACAGCGCGGCAAGTTTTTTATAAAACTAAGCAACAAAGCTGGGCATAATGGCAAGAATGGGATCAAAGGAAAAAATACGTCAATTTCTTCTTGCCAACATTGGCCGTGTTATTGAATCCCACGAAATACAACAAGCAGCAAGCGGTGCGGGGCAATATGGGCGCCGATTAAGAGAGTTACGAGATCAGGAAGGCTGGCCGATTCTTTCGCACCACGACAGTGCCGACTTAAAACCAGGGCAATATCTGTTACGGGAAAAGCCGCCAGAGAAGTCTATTGTTGTATTTTCACCTGTAATTTCAACCCGATTGCGTGCTATGGTTCTCGATCGAAACGGCTTTACCTGCCAGATGTGCGGGCTTACACCCGGCGATATTGATCCTTTTACTGGCCGCAAAGCTCGACTTCACATCGGTCACATTGTTGATCGTAGTCATGGTGGAAAAGACGAATTATCAAACTTGCGAGCTCTATGTTCTACCTGCAATCAGGGTGCAAAGAATATCACGACAGAAAAGCCAAGCACTATTTGGTTACTAACACAGATTAGACGTGCGGGAATTGAGGAGCAACGATCTGTTTATGATTGGCTGCGTCAGAAATTTGATCTTAAATATTGACTGATAAAATCTCTATAGACCGCCGCAGTGACAACATGCGTGCCATACAGAGCAAGGACACAAAGCCTGAAATGATTGTGCGCCGATTGGCACATCGCATGGGTTATCGTTTCCGGCTTCACCGCAAAGACCTTCCCGGCACGCCGGATATGGTTTTTCCAAGCCGCCACGCTGTTATTTTCATACACGGCTGTTTTTGGCATCTACATTCAGACCCGAATTGCAAAGACGCACGCACTCCGAAATCAAAAACCAATTATTGGCAGCCCAAACTTGTACATAATCAAACACGTGATGCAAAGCATGAAGCAACTTTGAAACTCCAGGGATGGCGTGTGCTGGTATTATGGGAATGCAAAATTAAAGACAATGAGGAATTAAAACAACAACTCTTGGATTTCCTCGGATAACTTCTATTAGAAATTCAAACTGAGACACTACCAGTTTTTTAAGGTTATTTACAATTTGTATTCGTTTGTAGTATGATTATCTCTGCGATTCGTTCGGATTTGTTCAATAGAAAAGTCATAGACGGGGAAGCTTAATGACAAAAACGTTGTATAACAGGGAACAAGCAATAGATGTTGTATTAAAAGACAAGAGAGTAATTGTTATAGATGACTTCAGAGAGTTCAGAGAAAGTTTAAGAAGAAGTCTCTTAAGTCTTGGTGCAAAATCAGTTGATATAACCGATGATGCAAACGATGCAATAAGTAAAATCTCCCGCGTTCCATATGATATAATTCTCTGCGATTATAATCTGGGTGAGAATAAAAAAGACGGTCAGCAGATATTTGAGGAGCTTACATATAAAAAGAAAATAGGGTATTCATCAATGTTTATAATGATAACAGCTGAAAATACCTTAAAGATGGTAATGGGTGTTATGGATTATCAGCCGGATGGGTATCTGGTAAAACCTTTCACGACTAAGGACCTTATAGCACGGATTAAAGCAGCCGATGAGAGGAAACAGTTGTTTGCAGATATTGACAGAGCTATAATGTATAAGGATTTCTTAGGTGCAATCACCTTGTGTGACGAGTTAATGAAAAACCATCCAAAATATGTCATGGATATTTTAAAAGTCAAAGGTGAAATCTATATGGTAAGCAGTGATTACAAAAACGCTGAGAAGGTGTATTTACTGGTATTAAGTAAGTACAGGCTGGTATGGGCGGTATTTAATATGGGAAAGGTTTATTTTTTCACAAGAAGATTCATGGATGCCCGCAATACATTCAGGTCGCTTATTGATGAAAACGATATGTTTATACCAGCCTACGACTGGCTTGCCAGAACATTGGAGGAGTTAGGGGACAAAAGGGGTGCTCAGGAGCTTTTAGAAGAGGCTGCAAGCATATCGCCCAGGGCAATATTCCGGCAAAGAGCGCTTGGCAACGTAGCACTTAAAAATAAGGATTTCGATGTGGCTGAGACATCTTTTAAATCTGCCGTTAAACTAGGCAAGACCTCTCTCTTTAAAGAATCATCCGATTACACACAACTGGCAAGGGTCTTTGTTAAGAAAAATGATACAAGAAAAGCTCTTGCGATGATAGAAGAAGTCAAGACAGACTTTGCCGGCACTGACGAGGTGTTACTTCAGGCAACACTCATAGAGGGCCACATATACTCTGAAACCGGCCAACAAGGTAAGTCTATGGAGTCTTTAAAGGAGGCTGAGAGAATTTTCAAGAAACTTGACTGCAAAGTGTCCCCGGAATTAGCTATTGAAATAGCCGAGACCTATATTAAATTTGGTGAAAAAGACAAGGGCATGGAATTAATGAAGTATGTCGTAAAGAACAATCACTCCGACAACAGCGTATTGAGTAAGGTTCAGGAAACATTCAGGGATTTAAATATGGCTGATGAGGGGGTTGATTTTGTAGCAGATACGAAGGCGGAGATTATAGGAATCAATAACAAGGGCGTTGATTTAATCAACAAGGGGATGCTTATTGAGGCAATAGGTTTATTTGAAAAAGCCGCAGACGGGCTGCCCTCAAATTTCACTATAAACTTAAATGCCCTCAGGGCAATAATCGACTACTTGCAGAAAACCGGCAGAGACGACCGCTACTTATACAAGTGTGAAAAATACATAGAGAGAATAAACGACTTAGACCCCAATAACATGAAATTCCAGCAACTTGTTGACAGATTTAATAAGTTTAAGTGCCAGGAAGGAGACGGCACAGACGTTTCCATTTAACAGCTTAACGCTGCCTCACGTTGCCGCTGCCAAAACTGACTAAGACAAGACATATGGCTGTAGTCATTAATCCATATTGATAGTTTCTTTTACAATAAACAGCGGCCTGTTCTGAACCTCTTTGTAGATATTACCTGTGTAGATTCCGATAAGTCCCATACAGATTAATACAACTCCTATCAGAAAAGTGTTGCTTACAACAACGATGGATAGTGGTGAGAAATATTGCGATTTGTACAAAAATCTGCTTACAAATATAATTACCGTCAAAACAGCGCTGAAGACGGATATTAAGATACCAAGAATTCCTGCTATTTTAAGAGGAAACAGTGAAAATGATGTGAAACTGTTTAAAGCCAGCTCGATAAGTTTTCTGTACGAATACATAACGGAGCCGCCATGCCGTTTGTCGGCTTCAAAGCGGATAAATCCTTTTTCAAATCCAAGCCAGTTGATAAGCCCTCTGTAAAGACGTGCCTGTTCGGTCATCGTTGAAAATGCCTCAGCCACTTTTTTGTCAATAAGCCTGAAATCAGTACTGTTTGCTTCCATATCTATAGCGGATATTTTATTCATTATCCAGTAAAAAATCCGTGCTCCACACATTCTTATAAAAGAGCTGTGAGTGCTGGTTTCTCTTACTGCTATAACCACATCCTTGCCTGCTCTCCACATTTGTACCATATCTGAAATTAACTCAGGAGGATGCTGCAAATCTCCGTCCATTGTTATAACGGCATCTCCTTTTGCCGCCTTTACCCCTGCTGTCAGAGCGGTCTCCTTACCGAAGTTTCTTGAAAGCCGGATTACTTTTAACCTTCCGTCTAATGTTGCTAAATGCTTTAGAACTATAAATGTACTATCTGTGCTGCCGTCATCCACAAAAACATATTCGATAATTTCACAACTCTCAGGAGTTTTTATAGCTGCGATGCGGTCGTAAAACTTTTTAATGTTTTCTTCCTCACAATACACAGGAATCACTATTGAAATTGTCTTCATATTTTTTCTTATTATTCTTATTATTTAATGCACCTGCCGGCAAGCGCTTTTTCATTATAAGTTAAACAATGTGTAAATGGGTGAAAACACCTTCTCATGACCATACTCTTTGTAAAGTATAGCATTCCTTCTGATAAAATTTCTCCACCATATCGGGTCGGCCATCTTGTGCAAAACCATTGACTTTATAGCCTTTTTCCTGAAAGCTACCACCTGTTGCGGGCTAAGGTGTTCGGATAAAACAACACATGATCTGGTTCCGTCGAAATTATTAAAATCCATATCCTTAATCCTGCCGCTGTCAATGAGTAAATCATACAGTCTGGTGCCTGGCAGCGGTGTGGCTATAGAGGCCTGAGCATAATCGAATTTGATTTTATTGGCAAGTGCAAGGGTTTCCCTCATCGAATCCATGGTGTCGCCATAAAGGCCAAAGACAAAGGTAGCGTGTGTCATGATACCATATTTTCTGCAGATTTCCGCCGTCTGTATGGCTTTGAGCGGCTCCAGCGGTTTGCCCATCTGCCTCAGAATATCTTTATTACCGCTTTCTACCCCAAACTTCATAAATATGCAGCCGGCCTCCGCCATAACTTTTAACATCTCCTCATCTGTGCTTATCGCATCCCCCATGCACGACCACTTTATTTTAAGCTTACGAGCTTTGATTTCATCGCATATATCAACAACATGCTTTTTATTTATGCAAAAATCATCGTCATCGAAATAAATCTCCTTTGCACCAAAATTCTCTATAACATAACACATCTCATCCACAACTCTTTCAGGAGAAAACATACGGTACTTCCTGTTGTCGTACATAACCTGATTCCACAGGCAGAAGTTGCATTTAAAGGGGCATCCTCTTGATGAGTGAAGTGTTACCGCCGGTTTGTAAGTGCATATACCGTCTCCGTACCTGGTAATATCAGGTGCCTCTTCAGATGGAAAGAGTTCAAATGCCGGATAAGGCAGTTTGTTTATATCCTCAATAAAGCCCTTTTTGCCGGATACAACCAGATTTCCGTTATCTCTGTAAGCAACGCCGTCAATCCTTAAATTGTCATTGTTTTGCAGCCTTTTTACGACCTCAAGGAGCAGGAATTCGTATTCGCCCCTGAGTACTATGTCTATGTGAGGGTAATTTAACATAATTTCATTGGCAAAAGTTGTGGCATGGGGGCCGGTGAAAATGATCTTTAGATTGGAAGAGAGCTTAGACTTTAACTCTTTGGCGAGGTTAACATCGTGCATGAATGCGTGAGCGGCTGTCTCAATGACAAGCACATCAGGAGCTACCGTAAGTACCTTTTCAATGAAAACAGGCTTTTCCATGTTCAGTGCAACGCCGTCAAGGGTATAGACATCAAATCCTTCGTTTCTTAAAATTTGTGCAGAATAAGCAAGATAGAAGGGAAAAGGCGGTACGCATTCCTCGTTGATTCTTTTAATGTAGCTCCACGGCCACCGGCTGCCGGCCTTTATAAAATAACGCTCCTTTTTATCATCTATTTTTTCTTTTACCGCCGGATTGGTAAGCATTATTTTTAATCCATTGCTCTTGTGCATATTAATATTCCATTTCCTTTAAAGCACTGTTGAAGTTTTCATCCCAGGTGCTTTTCATTGCTTTTTCGATTACTCTTTCTCTGGTTTGGTACAGGAAGTCCTTGTCGGACAGAAAAGTTGAAATTGCTGCTGCAAGTGACTCAGGGGAGTCATTCTCAGTGACCAGTCCGAGTCTCTCCTGCGCTATCTCTTTAGTAACCGGAGGCACCGGGGTTGAGACTACCGGCAGGCCGCATGAAAAATAGACTCTTATTTTAATAACATCACCAAATGGTTTTCTTGAACCCTTTATGATGGGATATGGGGCAACACCCACAGCACCACGACGTTGCAGCTCTGTAACTCTTTCATCTTCCTTTATATATCCTGTTATTTCCACGCTTCCATCCATGCCACAGACGGATACCCTGTTTCTCAGGGCTGCTTCCATATGGCCGCCTCCTATTATCAGGAGTTTTGCTTCAGGGAATCTCTCCAGAATGATTCTGAAGGCTTCTATAAGAATTTGGGGGCCGTTTTCCTCTATGAGCCCGCCGGCATAGACTATCAGATTGCCGTTTATCTCATCATTTTTAAGTATGCGCCGCTTATCAAAGTCAACGCAATAGGGGACATATAACTGACGGGACATCTTTTTAGGAGAGAAATTGAGAATATTCTTTTTAGCCTCTTCTATGGTATAGGTTATGTTCCATGTATAATCACAGTGGTATGTGGCCATTTTGTCCAGCCATATATATGTATTGTTCATTAACGGATTTTTATAGCGATCCGGCGCCCAGTCAAAGATATAATAAACCACTTTTTTAGCAAGCCCTAAATGTTTTAAAAAGACGCCAAAAAGTGCGTTAATACACTCAAGGCCGATAAACAGGTCTGCTTTCAAATGCTTGTAATTGTCTGCCAGAAAGGTGAAATTTGAAAAAACATCCCTGATTTTCAGCCCGATGTAGGTCTTGTTACTGTTTAGCCTTTTCTGTGCCCGCCATGGGGAAAAGTGGTTTTTTATGATTTTTTCTTCTGTTTTACCCTCGTGGAAAACCGTGACTCTGGTGTCTGTAAAGTCGCTTCCAGGTAGGGGCTGTTCAAGAAGGTAAAGTGTTTCGGCTCTGGGTACAAAGTAGTTTATTAACGGCACTACAGGTCCAGAATTGCTGTTTCTTATCCCATCATAAATAAACGTGTAAGTTGAAATAACCACAGTGTTAAATTTTGTGTGAAGTTCCATTTTATGAATCAGCGCTTATCGGTTCAGATTTTCCTTTTAATTGTATAACCAAAACTATAAAATAAATTATAACACAGCTGATACCACAAAGCAAAATTACTTTGGCAATCTGAAGAAGGGTTGTGTGGTATAGTGCTATAGCTGAAATCTGAACAAGAGAGATAACCAGCATTATATATGAAAACAGATATTTTTTAAGGGCAAGACTGTAGTTTAGGCAAACGGAAATAATGGCAAACGGAAACATTGCAAATGCTAACAGAGTAATCAACTCTCCTGAGGCCATGTATCTATTTCCAAAAAGTACTGACACTATGGGATTTCTAAAAAAAGCTAAAGCAATTAAAAACGGCAGACACAGAACAGCCGTAAATATAACAGACTTAACCAGATGATTCAAAGTGTTCTCATCTTTGGCCTTACTGTGGGCAACGATTGGAAACAGGCTGAAAACTATCCCCTGAGGAATGTATAAAACGGTTTTTCCGATAATGGAGGCGGAGCTGAATATGCCGGTTTCATAAGAGGAGAAATAGCATTTAACCAGAAAGATATCCGTTTGGGTCAGTAGTGCATAGGCAAGATAAGAAATAAAAATATGGTAAAAGTCCATTGAGGTTTTCTCCTTATACACATAAGTGGTATTGCAAAGATCAGGATTAATCGCTTTTTCAACTCTTAGAAATAAAACAAACGTCATTATTAACAGTGTGAAAAACATTCCTGCCATTACACCTGTCAGTCCAAATCCCAATAAGACCAGCCCTGTGCATATGACATATTTTACCAGAGGGAATCCACCGGAGAATATGCTGAAAAAAGAAAAAAATTTAAAACCCTGAATAAATCCAAGATTGACAGGCAGACTCATGGAAATTGCCAAATAGAGCAGGAAAAATACTACTGCTGATTTTTGTGTTATTTCAGTAAAATTCATAAATTGCGGCATAAATAACCACCCTGCCGTTAAAACAACCATGCAAAATACAGCCGTCCATGCATAAGCCCTGCGTTTATACGTTAAGATATGGGTAAGGTTGTTTTGAGCCAGGTGGCGTGAAACAACACCTGCAAGGTAGGATGTAATGCTTGTAGAGGGTATTCCAATAATCATAAAGATGGAAAAAAGAGCGTTCATCTCGCCAAATGAGCGTACCTCCAATACACGTCCCATTGTCACCTGAAACAGATAATTTATAACATTTCCGGCAGACATGCCGGTAAATATAAGCAAACCACTTTTTATTAAACTGTTTTTTCTCACAGATTGTCCTGATTGCATTAACAAACAAATTTAATTATACTATTTACTAACATTTTTATTCTTAGTTCTTTTTACAAAGATGAGAAAAACACTGATAATTATTGCTATTGTTGTTTTGCATGTCTCTTTATTGTATATAGCGATAGAGGGAAATCATCTGCCTACTACGGCTTTCAATAAAAATATTGCCCTTTACAGATATATCATTATGCCATTGCTGGGGTTGTTAACCGGTTTTGCTTTTTTTCTGTTGTCTTTTAAAGGCAGGCTGCATATGCCGGATAAGATCAAAGAGTTTTCAGCTGTTCATTATAAAAAAATCATCATAGTTATTAGTGTATTGTACTTTGTTGTTTTTGCTGTTATGGCATATTTACGCTTTGAGAGTTTTAACACAAATTACTTTGACATGGGAATTTTCGGCCACAAAATTTGGGGAATTTCAGTATCCAACACGCTGCCGGATGCGATAAAAGCCTCATTGGCCGGACATTTCCAACCGATACTGTTAATGTACGGGCTGCTTTTTAAATTTTATCCATCCGTACATATTGTTGTGTTATCACAGGTTTTGTTTATGACACTTTCGGTCATTGCTCTTTTTTCTATTTTTAAAATGTATATTGAGGACAGGGTATGGCTGATTGTGCTTGTAGTCATTTTCTTTTTGTACCCGCAGACGGAGTTTAATACGATTTCAGTTTTTCATCCTGATTTTTTTTACTTGTTTTTCTGTCTTTGGGCATACAGGTTTTCATTAAGGGGCAGACATACGGCAGCCTTAATTGCAATAACAGCAGGGGCATTAACAAAAGAGACTTTTATAATCGGTGCGTTGTTTTTTTCTTTTTATGTTGCTTTTGACAAAAAGGGGAGGCGCCCTGCAATTATATTTGCGATGGTTTTTTTAGTGCTTATCTCTGCGGCACTGTTCTATATCTTTGTGCTGCTTCCAAAAAATCTTGCATCTTTTATGGATAATTTCTCATATATCGGAGAGGCTTTACACAATCCCTCAGTTTTATTTCACAGTATTTTAAAGTTTATTGACAGGAAAGTGTTTTTTGTAATTTTTCAATTTTTACCTTTTTTATTTATCCCATTTTTGCGTTTAAAGGAACTTATCCCTGCTGTGCCGTTTTTTATTATTTCTTTTTTATCTGTAAATCATTTGCACTCATCTTTGGATTCTCATTACAGTGTAGCAAATATTGCTCCGGTTTTTGTCTCTCTCACAATTGCGCTGAAGGGACTAAATGACAGATATGGGAAAAACTTTACTGGTTCGGTATTACTTTTTATATTAATAATGGTAGCTACGTTTAACATTGCACACAGCCCTTCTCCTGTTTCGCTTAATTTTCTTAAACAGGGGTGGTCAGACACATGGCACAGAAGAAACTATATAATCGGCCCTCATGAGGAAACCCTCAGCAAGGCTGTTGCAATAATTCCAAAAGACGGAAATGTTAAAGTAGTTTGCCAAAACAATGCATATGGAGGGGATATTGCCAACAGGGATAGTCTTGAGGTTTTTCCGCGCATGTGGCAGCAGGCCGGCTACATTATACTGGATTTAAAAAGACCCCTCTTTCTTTATGACTCTGTAAATAACGCCGATTATATGCGTGAGTTTGAAAAGCTCAGACAATCGGAAAATTTTAGAGTTGTTTTTGAAGTTGATCAGGTGTATGTGTTTATGAAAAACATAGGTAATAGCCCATAAGCAGATTTTATCCCGACTTTATCACATTCACGGTAGGTTCAAACTCCACAGGCACAGCCTCAGGCACGGCAAATAATTTATCCACAATAGCGGCAAAAACAACGCAGCAATTCAGCGCTAATGATAAAACAGTCAC